>JAGRAW010000343.1 GCA_020434415.1 Bdellovibrionales bacterium | reverse complement strand
CCGAATCGTGCCCACCGGTCTTCAACATCAGACCGTCACTGCGGTCCCGGTCCCCGGTGCACCCGGGGTTGAAATAACCACCTTCCGCGGACCGAACATGCGACCAGAGGGCGGGGTCGATAGCGCTGAAACGATTGAAGAAGACCTTCAGTATCGAGATTTTACCATTAACGCTTTAGCGTTCGAGGTCGCCACGCACCGACTTGTAGATGTCGTCGGAGGACGCGCCGATATAGAGCAGCGTCTGGTACGAGCCGTCGGTGACCCGTCCGCTCGATTTCGTGAAGACCCGCTGCGCGTTCTCCGCATGATTCGGTTCGGGTGTCGCGAAGGTTTCAGTCTTGACCCCACCACCCGGGAAGCGGCCCGCCCTTTCGTGCATGCGCTCCCTGCCATCGCGATTGAGCGCGTCCGCGATGAGTTTTCCAAAACGTTGCTGTCGGACCGCCCCGACTGGGGCATCCGCACGTTGCAGGCACTTGGGCTACTACAGCCGATACTACCCGAGATTGCGGCAGCAGACGGGTTCGAGCAGAACAGATTCCATCCCGATGACTTGCTGACGCACACGCTCGTGGTGCTGCTCAAGACCCGTCCTGAGCTGACTCTGCGCCTTGCTGCTCTACTTCACGATGTAGGAAAACCGGCAAGCCTCAGTGTCGACGACCAAGGAGATCGACATTTCTACCGCCATGAAAGCATTGGCAGCGACATGGCACGTGAGATACTCGAGCGACTGCGGTATCCGCACGCCGTTACTGACGCCGTTTGCACGCTCGTGCGAACCCACATGCGCCCGCTCGAAGCCGGCCCGGGCGGACTCCGTCGACTACTGCGAGATACCGAAGAGTTATTTCCCCTTTGGCGGGAATTGAAAGAGGCCGATGCCAGCTCAGTGAAGATCGAGCCGGCCAAGCTTGCCGAAGATCTGGAACGCTTCGATCTGGCGATGGCGGAGGTGTTGAAAGGACCTGATGTGTCGCCGTTAAAAAACCTTGCCGTTAATGGCCACGATTTGATCGGCCTTGGCCTTACTCCCGGACCACGCTTCGGCGAAATTCTGCGTGCGCTCCACGAACGAGTGCTCGATACGCCGGAACTGAACGAGAAGGCGACATTGCTTCGCATGATCAAAGACGAGTATCTGGTCGAAGACGAGAATCTGTAGTACCCCCCCGACATCTTGAGCAAACCCGGGTGTATCCGTTCTTCGCTCGGTGTGCCGATCTTTTCGTGATTTACGAATCACTTGGGTGCGCCGACTTATCACAACAGAGAATATGCTTCCTCCCTGCGCAAGGTGATTAGCGATGGACAAATTTCCCCTCAAACAAGGAAGAATCGCCACATTCCTCCTGCTTCTGACTTTGGCGCTGACCTGCTTCGGCTGCGCCGTGGATTCGGGAAGCGACGACAATGAGACCACGGATAGCACGTTCTCTGATGGAGGTAGTTCGATTGATACCGACGACGGTATCGCAATCGCTCAGATCCCGCTCGTCCGCTTCTTTTCGGACGACGGCACCACGCTCGGAGTGCAAGTAGAGCTCGCTCGGACGCTAAGCGAACAGCAAACGGGACTGATGTTCCGCGAATCGTTGGATGAGTTTGAAGGAATGCTTTTTCTCTTCGATACAGAGACCACTTGGAGCTTCACGATGGAGAATACGCTCATTCCGCTCGATATGATCCATCTGGATGCCGATTGGAACGTGGTCGGAATTGTAGAGAACGCAGTGCCGAATACCGAAGGACCTTACACGATCGCGGCACCGTCACAGTATGTGTTAGAGGTCAACGCCGGTTTTGCCGAACGCTACGGCATCCGCGTTGGCACCCAAGCCACGTACAGCGGCTTCGAATTGGACTAGTGTCCTTTCCTTTTTGTCTGTCTGGTCATGCCGTGGGTCATGCCGTGACCCGAGCATCTCACTCCTCGAGGCCGAATTGCTGTACCTTCGAGATCAAACTACTGCGGCTTATTCCCAGTTTCTTCGCAGCAGTACTCTTGTTCCAGCCCGTCTCTTCCAGTGCCTGAAGAATAAGGCGACGCTCAAGCTCCTCCACCGCGTGCTTGAGCTCACCGGCGGGCGTGCCCGCCCCCTGAGCGTCACTGCGCTCAGAACGCACGTGGGGAGACAATAGCTCCACGTCGAGCACATCGTCGTCGACTCCTAGAATCAGCATCCGTTCGATTTCGTTTTCCAGTTCCCGCACATTGCCCCGCCACCGGTAGGCGCGCAACGCATCAAGCACTGCCGGCGTTACCCTCTTTGGCAGAGCGCCTCGTTTCGCCGCATGGCGCCCAAGAAAATGCTCGACAAGCAGAGGAATATCCTCGCGGCGGTCGGTGAGCGGCGGCAGCTCGACTGTGATCACGTTTAAACGGAAATAAAGGTCCTCGCGAAACGTTCCTTCATCGCACATTTTCCGCAGATCGCGATTGGTGGCAGCCAGCACTCGCACATCCACCCGTGACTCATCGGTGCTGCCGACTGACATGAAGGTGCCTTCCTGAAGTACTCGGAGGAGCTTCGCTTGGAGCACCGTCGCCATCTCTCCGATCTCATCCAGAAATAGCGTACCTCCGTCTGCTGCCTCGAATAGCCCTGCCTGATCCTTGATCGCACCGGTGAAAGCCCCCTTTCGATGTCCAAAAAGTTGCGACTCCAACAGATGCTCGGTAAACGCCGCACAGTTTTTGGCAATGAACGGTTTATCCCGTCGTGAGGAGTGAAAGTGAATCGCTCGAGCGGCAAGCTCCTTGCCGGTGCCGGACGGCCCGGTGATAAGCACCGGGGAATCGCTTCGGGCTACCTTTTCCAAGAGCCCGAAGACAGCCTTCATCGAGGCGCTTTCACCGATGATATTGTTGAAGTCGTACTGAGCGGAGAGTTGTTTGAGTAGTTCCTGGTTCTTCTCTTCGCTCGTTCGAAGTTCCTCGTACACAGCGCGCATCCGCAATGCGGCGCGCGTCCGAGCCAGCAACTCCTCAGGCTTGAAGGGCTTGGTGATGTAGCCGTCCGCTCCTTCATCGAGACCTCGGACCACATCCGGTAGCGAATCCTTGGCCGTCAAGAGAATTACCGGAACGAATCGCAGCACGGTATCGGCCTTCAATCGGCGTGTTACTTCCAGTCCATCCATTTCCGGCATCATCACATCGAGCAGCACGATCGCGGGCGGATGCGCCCGTGCTTTCTCCAGCGCCTCCCGTCCTGAAGCTGCTGTCTGCACCGCAAATCCGTTGTGTGCGAGCATTTTGCTCAAGGCGTATAACGCATCGGCGTTGTCATCGACCGCAAGGACTCTCGGCTGTTCGGCTACCATGGACGCTCTACCTGGCTGCGGACCCGCGCAATCAATTCTGCTAGATCAAACGGCTTCACGATAAAATCGCTCGCACCGAGCTCAAACCCCTTCCCTCGCTCCTGGGGACCGTCGAGCGCCGACATCAAGAGTATCGGAAGGTCTCGGCCCCATGAGGTCGTTCGAATGTCGGCAAGCTGGGTAAACCCACGACCATCTTGGGCCACATCAAGCATCACCAGATCCGGTCGTAGCTCGGCAATCTGCGACAGCACATCACCGGCTTCATCGACAAAGCATACCTGGTAGCCCTCTCCACCGAGGCACTCTTTCAAACTGAGGCGTACACTTGCATCGGAGTCGACAATGAGCACCTTTCGAGTCTCGAGCGCGTGTTCTGCCGAGGGAATACGAATGGTGAACAAGCTGCCCTGCCCCGGCTCGCTCTGCACTTCGATTGCCCCGCCAAGCAATTCCAGACTCTTTTGCACGAGCGCAAGTCCCAGGCCCACGCCGCCGAAGCGCTTCGCGTCGCCCGAGTCACCCTGATAGAACTGACTGAAGATTTGTTTCACTACCTCCGGCGGCATTCCGATCCCTGAATCGGCGATCTGAACATGAAGACTGCCGTCCTTCGTCGTTTCCGCGAAGCACGAAATCTCGCCGCCGTCTGGGGAGAATTTGACTGCGTTGCTCAGTAGATTACCGACAATGCGCTGGAGCAGTGTTTTATCGGAGACGAACCAGCGCTGGAGCTTCTCCGTCTCTGTCGAAATCGACACGTTGCCCTTTTCAGCAACCGGCCGTATCGCACCGATGAGGTGGTCA
The DNA here is from genome assembly GCA_020434415.1 of Bdellovibrionales bacterium. Lineage (GTDB taxonomy): Bacteria > Bdellovibrionota_C > UBA2361 > SZUA-149 > SZUA-149 > JAGRAW01. Next base: position 582 of record JAGRAW010000343.1, on the reverse strand, counting down.
AAAAATGAACGGACATCGAAACGACGCAGGTTGAGGCGTCTTGTAGTCGTAGAAGTGCTGCTGAACTGTAGTAGATCCGTGATCAGCTCTAGCAGCTGCTCACCGTTACGGATGATGATATCGACTTGACGCTGCTGTTCGGTCGTGAGCGACCCGTCCACTTCGGAGCGAAGGACGCTCGCGACCGCCAGCATTGAATGAAGAGGGGTCTTCAGCTCGTGGGTGAGGTTCGCTACCACACGAGAGAAGTCATCCTCGGCGACCGACTTATCCTTTTCGTTCGCCAAAGGTGAACGCTACCCCTTCATCATCTCGAGGAACTCTTTATTGGACTTGGTTCCTTTCATCTTGTCGAGGAGCCACTCCATCGCGTCGATGGGGTTAAGCGGAGTGAGGACCTTGCGCAGCAACCAAATGCGTTGCAATGCATCGTCCCCGAGCAACAGTTCTTCTTTTCTCGTTCCCGATTTGTTGAGATCTACTGCCGGGTAAATACGTCGCTCTGCAAGCTTACGGTCAAGCACCAACTCCATGTTACCGGTGCCCTTGAACTCTTCGAAAATGACCTCGTCCATACGAGAT
>JAGRAW010000342.1 GCA_020434415.1 Bdellovibrionales bacterium | reverse complement strand
GAAGGTCGAGGGCACGAAAGCCGGCGTTGTGCATCGCTTGGCTTAGGCGGCTAGGAGAGCGCCCGATTAGACCGCAGAGCTTCGGGTAAGAGAGTTCGGGAGTGTCGCTCATGGAAATAAGTCGAGAAGTCGATAGTTAGAGTGAACACCGTTGAACCAACCGGCGCGAAGCCACAGGAACACGGGGCGAGCTAAAATTGTCGGAATCTGAACGCATTAGTCTGTCATATCAGGCAGTTGAAAGAAAGGGCGTCCGCCCGGCGCTGTCCCGCGCCCTCACCTTCCTCGTGTTCGAAGGTCATGGCACCCGTGTCGGGCTCGAGCTGAGCCTCTGTGTGATCGGCTATACCGTCGCCAGTCTCGCCGTGCCCTGGAACACCCTGGGCGTTCCACTGAAGTGGGCGACGCTGATCTCATGGTTCGGGTGTTGCTTCCTCGTCATTCTTCTGGATCAGCTTCTGCTGTGCCGCTCGGTGTATACCTTCCGACGCGCCTATTTATTCCAGTTAGCAGGAGCCTTCGAGAAAGCGCTTTCTACACTGGAGGAGATTGGTCCCGAGAGCCGCACGTTTATCCCCTTACCTGCTTCGCGCTATCATTTGCAGCGTGCGGAGGTGCTCTCTCATGCAGAGCGATTTGGTGAAGCGGAGCGTGAGCTGCATCTCGCCGAACTTGCAGGAGCTCAGGGCGAGGAACTCCACATCGCACGCAGCAGACATTATCGACTGAAGGGAGACCTCGCTGCCGCAACTGAAGAACTAGCGGCAGCCAAGGCGGTATTCGGTGTGTCGGCGCCACTTCGACTGGAAGAAGGCCTCCTCGAACTCGGGCGTCGCAAAGACCTTTGGGCGGCGAAGCGGATTTTCCAAGAAGTGATGGAGATGCCCGATAGCCCTCATTTTGCGGGAGAGAGCACGCATCATCTTGCAAAAGCATACTGGAACGCCACCCGCCTCTGGACAGGGGAAGCGGAGGAGGGGCTCGACGGCATATCGCGCGCCATCGACCGTCTCCGCTCCGCGATCCTCTACGTCGACACCCTTCGACCCGTGCTCTCCCAACTACTGCTCGAACGGTCTCACTACTTTGCCACGCATAAGGAGCCGAGCGCGGCAGTGCTCGATCTAAAGGTTGCCATGGCATTTTGCACCTATCCTTTGTTGGCAAGTCGTGGAGAGACCATCCGCGAAGAATTGCTTTGGCGCCACGCGGTAACGGTTTAGTCGCCTTTCGGATACCCTGAGCATCCAATTACATTCAGCTTTCTGACCTCTCCCGGCGTGACAAGATAACTCCGAATCTAGAGGACGAACGGCTGCTCGCTGGGCACTCCGACCCCCAGGTATTTTTCACCACCCAACCGGCTACCGGCCTGCATCTAATCAGGGTGCTGAATGGAAGTGTTCAGCGCCCTGCTAACGGCGCTCAGTCTGAGATCCCGCCCAATGTCCTGGTACACGCCAAAACTGATCGTTTGCCTTCGCGAGGGCTATAGTGTTCGCCGTCTGCGTCAGGACGTCTTCGCCGGACTTACCGTGGCCGTAATTGCGTTACCCCTGGCAATGGCGTTCGGCATCGCCTCGCTGCCGGAGAATGCTATTCGCGAGCTTTCAGCGGTCCACCCGATGCTCACCCCTCCGGCAGTCGGGCTTTTTACAGCAATAATTGCCGGGTTTCTGATATCGGCGCTCGGCGGAAGCCGCGTACAAATTGGGGGGCCAACTGGAGCGTTTGTCGTTATCGTCTACGATGTTGCCGCCCGCCACGGGTACGCCGGGCTTGCCACCGCGACGGCGATGGCCGGCATGCTATTGGTGCTCTTCGGGATTTGCCGCTTCGGCGCGATGATTCAGTTCATCCCCTACCCCGTCACCACCGGGTTCACCAGCGGCATTGCCGTCCTTATTGCCTCCTCTCAAATAAAAGATTTCTTTGGTCTCGACCTCGTCGTTGACGGCCTACCCGCGGCGCTTCCCAGTGACTTTCTCGGCAAGGTCCAAGTGCTCTCGGCACATGCGCATACGGTAGCGTTTTGGCCTTCCCTGGTCGGAATGGCGTGCCTGGTACTGATGTTGGCGTTACGGGCCTACTCCCCTCGAATCCCCTTCGCACTCATCGCAGTCACGCTCGGTGCACTGTGCGTCTGGCTGTTCGAACTGCCGGTCGAGACGATTGGCAGTCGCTTTGGCGGCATACCGTCGTCCCTCCCCCAACCGCATCTACCAGCCTTCAGCTTCGAGTTGGCGCGTGAAGTCTTCCCGGACGCGCTGACGATCGCGCTGCTCGGAGCGATAGAATCTCTCTTATCAGCGGTGATCGCCGATGGGATGGAGGGCTACCGTCACAAGTCAGACTGTGAACTTGTCGGACAGGGCCTGGCGAACATCGCTTCTGCCTGCTGCTGGGGGATACCGGCAACCGGTGCCATCGCTCGAACCGTGGCGAACGTCAAAGCCGGCGGTCACACCCCCATTGCCGGCATTGTCCACGCCGTATCACTTCTCGCGATCATGCTTGTCGCTGCCCCCCTCGCGGCGGCAGTTCCTCTCGCGAGCCTTGCAGCAGTACTGTTTATTGTCGCCTGGAACATGAGTGAGATTGACCATTTTCGATCGCTGCTGCGGGCCCCTCGAAGCGACGTACTGGTGCTCCTCAGCACATTCTTGCTCACCGTGTTCACGGATTTGACGCTCGCCGTGGGCACGGGCGTTGTTCTGGCTTCCCTTCTCTTCATCAAAAGGATGGCGGAAGTAAGCAGCTTCGCCCAAATAAGCGGCATGGAAGGACTGGCTCAGGATCGCCAAGCTTTGGAGGAAGAGGAAACAGCGACGCCGGATCACACGAATATGGGCGACATTCAGGTCTTCGAGCTCAACGGGCCTTTTTTCTTTGGCTCAGCGGATCGCCTCAAGAGCACTCTGCTTCGAGTCGCCCGACCGCCCCAGGTGTTTATCTTACGTATGCGGCACGTCCCTGCGATGGACGCTACCGGCCTCTTCGCACTCGAAGAACTGCTGGGTAAATGTGAGCGATCCGCCACGCAGCTTCTACTCTGCGAACTGCAGGAGCAACCACGGTCAGCTTTGGAGCGTGCGGGTATGCTCGACCGGCTTGGGGCAGAGCACGTCATCGGTAGCTTCGAAGAGTGCCTGATAGCGGCCCAACGGCTTTCAAGCAACGGCGGATCCGACTTGTAGGCCCCTACCTTCTGCATCCGGTGCTAGCTCCGTGTCAGGGGAAACGCCGGAGGAGCACCGAACGCCTCTGGTGCGTCATAACCTTTCCGATGGTCTGCACACTTCAGCAGGCCCGGGGCGTAAATGGGCAGGTCGAGTCAAAAAATGTTCGCAAAAAGGCTTCGGAGACGGCACCGTTCCTATCACCGGCATGCGCCTTTGCTGCTCTCGCTGCTCCTTCTGCCATCATCGGCGGTCGCCCAAGACACTGATGTCAAAGGAGGCTTTTTTGCCAAGAACCAAGCCCGAGGAACGATTGCCGACATCACCCCACAAGCCAAGAACTTGAGCTCTCCCTTCGAAATTCCGGAAAAAGCCCCGCCACCGCCACAGGCGCAACAAACAGATTCCTTTCGGGTCGATGCGACAGCCCAATCGGTTGCCTCAGAAGACAAGGCATCGCCTGAGCCTACCACCGCTCAAGAAGATCCGGCGATGAAGCAGAAGCTCTACCGCGAAATGTCTCGTGAAGGCGCGTTCAGTAGCGTGCTGAAAACAGCAGAGGAACTGTCCAAACGGATGAGCTCAGCTCGTGGCAACACGCCGGAAGGCGCACCGGGTGAGGAGTACTACCGTAAAGCGATCGAGGCTGCCCAGGAAGTTATTGACGAGCGACCGGCCCACCAACGCCGGGCAGAATCCCATCGATTTTAGCGGTAATTCTAGTTACCCCACAGCAGCAGGCTGAAAATCGCGGAAAGCGATTCCTCTTCATCAATCTGCTAGCCGTTCCGCGCCCTTGATTTGGCGGGTGCACCTGCAAGCCCATATGCGTTCCTTTCGGCGCAACAGCTCATAACAGTGAAACAGGAGTGGGTCGGGGTGAAAGCAAAGCAATGAAGTTAAACGAACAGGCGCCGGAACAGCATTTGGCGATCCTGGTAGTCGCCGGGATATTCGTTTTTTTGAGTATCGTCGAGCACTTCAAAGCGGACTCTCCTCAAGCAGCCGGCGCTGAGCGGAGCGGCACCTACGCCGAAACCGGCGAGACCATGTACGCAAATCCGCAGATGACCTGGTATGAACGCTACCTTTGTCGTGGGTATCAGCGCTCTTCCTTTTGCAGCTATCGGCTGCTTCATCCATTCAAAGACATGTTCGAAGACAGCGGCATCAAGGTCAAGGAAGCGCCCCCTTCAAAGAACGTTATCGATTATCGTGGCCCACTGCCGGCAAACCGCGCATTTCGAAGCAAGATGCTGCTGAAGTCTGAAGAGTAGCGGCAAACTCGCGTTAACTTCCCACTTTTGCACCGGCTTTAAAGGCAACAGGGCCTCGAAAGCCGCCCATAACTAGGTACTGAAGCAGGCTTTCCTGTTTCGCAGACCTGAGAACGTAAACAACTTTTCTTGTATAGGTGGAAACTAATGAAGACGGTGCTCAACTCTTTCTCCAGGGTCAGGAGGTGGTACGACGGCATATCGCTTGCAGCCACCGTTCATGTTCAGACCTTCGCCAAGCGACATGCAGAACTGGGGCTGTTCCTTCTG
>JAGRAW010000341.1 GCA_020434415.1 Bdellovibrionales bacterium | reverse complement strand
GTCCGATTCATCGGGTAGGGGGATCGATGAACGCTCTACAGGAGCTGTCGTGGTACGCGTTCTAATTCTTATTCTCCTTTCCCTTGCACTTACCGCAGCGGACGCTGTCGCTCAATCCCGCTCGGACGTAACTCGTGAGTCCTACATCGAGGCTCTTGTGGCTCGAGCGCGAGAGCTACAACTCGCGGATGACCCGGTCTGGCACACGTTGCTTCACTACCATCCGCGGAAGTTGCTTCCGGGAGTGATTAGTATGGCGGACGATCCGGCGTTCTTTCTCGCGCCGGATGGAGCGACCAATCCGGCTTCGGAGTTGGAATACACCCTCCGCAGCTTCGCCCTCGAAGACGGAGAGCCGGATGAGCGACCGGTCTGTCGATTTCGGGCACGGTTCGAATGGCTCTCTGAAGCTCTGCAGTTCGATCCTCACCAATTCCCCGTGCCTCGCTGTCCTCGATTCGAAGAGTTCGTCACGGCGCTCGCTCCTTCCGGCGTGACGTTGGTCTTTCCTACGGGCTACTTGAATAATCCGGCATCGATGTTCGGTCATACGCTGCTGCGTATCGATGCGGCCGGGCAAGGGGCGACGACGCCGCTCCTGGCGTACGCGGTCAATTACGCAGCCAATACCGGAAACGACGGAGGAATGCTTTTCGCGGTGAAGGGATTGTTTGGGGGGTATGTCGGGAGTTTCTCGGTTGAGCCGTACTACGAGAGAGTCAAGAAATACAGCGACATGGAAGCCCGAGACATCTGGGAATACCGTCTATCACTGACGAGCGCCGAGACGCGACGTCTCCTGATGCATCTTTGGGAGCTGCGCACCACCGCGTTCTATTACTATTTTTTCGATGAGAACTGCTCGTATCACATTCTTGGATTGCTCGAATTCGCCCGGCCAGGGCTTATTTTGAGCGAACAGTTCGAATGGTATGCTATTCCGTCCGACACTGTGACCGCCATCAGTGATGCCCCAGGTCTTGTAGAGTCCGTGGAGTATCGTCCCGCGCTCGCAACCATCCTTCGAAGCAAGGCCGACCAACTCAGCAATGAAGCGTTGGACGTCGCGGTCGCGATGGCAGACGGCAGCGTCCCTGTTGCTGCAGAGTCCCTTCCAGAGCAGCCACTCGATGCCGCGCGTATCAGTGAGTTTGCTGGGGATGTAGCGAACTACCGTGTGTTGAAGGCAAAGGAGCCGAATGCGGAGGTGCAACAACGCGCCCATCAGCTTTTGCTGCTGCGGAGCCGCTACGGAAAGCACGAAACGTTCGGTCCGACTCCGGTTCCCCGCGTGCGTCCCGATGAAGGACATGGCGTAGCTCGCGTCGGGATCGGGGGCGGGATGGAAGACGAACGATGGTATTCGGAGCTGCAAGTGCGTCCCGCGTATCACGATTTGTTAGATCCCCAACCGGGCTACTTGCCCGGCGCTGAGATTGAATTTTTTGCACTTCGGCTTCGACATGAAGAACAGGATCGACTGGAGCTGGAGGAGCTTTTTCCTGTCAGCATCGTGTCCCTTACGCCTCGCGGACGTCTGTTCGCGCCATTTTCCTGGAAGATTCGCGGGGGGCTGACACGCAAACGAATCGACAATAGCCGCGGAAAATATGTCGGCCAGGTCCGCGGCGGTATGGGCTTCGCCAACGAGGTCTTTCACCACGGGCTCATCTACGGGCTGCTTGACGGTGCGCTAGAGGTGAGCCCCCGGTACGATTCGGACAACGTCGCGATTGGTTTCGGCCCGAGTGGCGGTCTGTTGTACGATGTGACCGATGATATCAGAGTCGGCGTAACTGCAGAGGGCATTCGTTACGGTCTCGGTGATGAGCATACCACGGCACGCATCAGTGGGGAGCTTCGGTTGACCGTCGGCCGGCAAAAAGCGTTGCGACTCTCCGTCGCTCGTGAAACGCAGTTTGGCGATGAATTCTCCTCGGCGGGACTTTCTCTACACCACTTTTTCTAATGAAGCGTGTTTGCCGGAAGGTGTCCTCAAGTAGGAGTGCCCAAAACGAAAGAGTAGGAGTGCCAACCTCTAGTTTACGGAATTCTATTGTAAGCTACACCCTCGCGACGTTGTTGGGGGGAGCTGCGCTCTGCTGCGGAGGCTGTACGAACGTCTTCTTTCTCCCAAGCCGCGAACTGGCGTTTATGCCTTCCGATGTCGGGCTTACATTCGATGTGTGGAAGGCCCAGACGAAGGATGGAGTAACACTGCATGGTTGGCGATTGCTCCCTGTCGGTGACGCGCGAGCAACGGTGCTGTTTTTTCACGGGAACGCCCAAAATATCGCATCCCATCTTGCTTCGGTCTACTGGATGCCCGCTGAAGGCATTGAAGTCTTCCTGATCGATTATCGGGGATACGGGCAATCAGAAGGCTCTCCCTCACTCCAGGGTCTGCAGGAGGATGTGCGGGCGGCGTTCGAATATGTTGATGAGCAACGGCGCAAAGACGTTCCGTTTGTTGTATTCGGCCAAAGTCTCGGAGGGGTGCTTGCGCTGGATTTGGCGGCTCGGCGAGAGGTGGAACGACGCATTGATTTACTTGTAATCGACAGCGCCTTCACCTCGTTTCGTGGTATCGCTCGTGAGAAGCTGGGCGAATGGTGGCTCTTTTGGCCGCTTCAGTACCCGTTATCGTGGCTGATCTCCGACGATGCGAATGCCTTGGCTGCGTCGCAACGGTTGACGGCGCCCGTCGTGTTTATTCACGGAACCAAAGACGTAACCGTTGGAGCGCACCATTCGGAGCGTCTCTTCGAGCACGTGCGAGGGGAGAAGGAGCTATGGCTTCAACCTGAGATGGGTCATATTGCGGTACTAGGACTGCCTGAACAGCGACAGCGTTTACTGGACCGCATCTTCAGGCAGCAGCGGCGGTAAACCCGCGCCGCCATAGTGAGCTCGTCGTTTTCTATGCCTACTCCCGGAGCCCGACGCATCGGCTCTGGGAAGAAGTTGGAACAATTGCAGGCACAGGTAGGGCGACCACTGGTGAAGAAGCTTGCGGAGTCATGAGCGGTATGCGAACCCTTTGAAATGGCTGAAACTTCCGATTCTATGGTGGCTACCGACGCCTGGACAAATCTACGACGGGCAGCGCTCGGCATTACTCTCTTTACCGGATTCACGGGGCTGGTCTACGAAGTAGCGTGGCATCGCTACCTAGCGAATATCTTGGGAAGCCAGGCACGAGCTGCTGCTATTATTCTCGCCGTCTTTCTCGGTGGTCTCAGCGTTGGCTACTGGATCTTCGGTCGCATCAGTCGAGATCGATCCGGCAGTACCCTCGTTTCGATCTGCGGTTGGATCGAGCTTGGAATTGGCCTGTGGGCGCTGTTGTTTCCGGTGCTCTATTCCTTCACCTGGCACTACGTAGGAGTGCTGACGCCCGGCGGAGGGTGGTCGCTGCTGGTCGACGCACTTCTGGCCATAGCGCTGATTGGTGTGCCGACGGTCTTGATGGGCGGCACCCTCCCGCTGCTGACACAAGGCCTGGCGGCAGACCTTGCTGATGCTTCGCCTTTCCATGCCCGGGTCTACGCAATAAATACGGGCGGTGCTTTCATTGGCTGCCTCGTCGCAGGCTTCGTGCTGCTTCCGTTTTTCGGTCTGACGACTGCAGTGTACTCCGGTGCGGTGATCAATCTGCTTGCAGGCGTGCTCCTGTTGGTGATCGCACGCCGTCTTCCTGAGGAGCGGCCTGCGCTCGGGCTCAAAAAGATCGATGATGACACTGCCGGGCGACATATCAGCGTTCGTAGAGGAATGGTGATCTCGCTCTTCGCAGGCTTTTATTCCATCACGTTACAGGTCGTACTGATGCGCATTGTCGGGCTTTCGCTCGGGTCATCGGAGTATGCCTTTTCGATGATAGTTGCTGCCTTCGTCTTGATGCTTGCGCTCGGTGCTTGGCGCATCGGGGGAAGTCGCTCGTTTGTGGTCCCGGTGTGGATTAATCAGGCGATTCTGACCGCAACCGCGCTTCTGTTGTATCTCTCGATTCCCTTCTGGCCTTACTATTCACATGTCATTCGCATACTTTTCTCCAGTGTCGAACCGGCTTTTTGGCCCTACTACGGGATAGTGTTCGCGGTCTTGTGCGTGGTGCTCGCCGTGCCGGTGGGGGCGATGGGTAGCACTATGCCGCTACTGTTCGGCGCGGTGAAAAATCGCTTTGCGGAGCTTGGCGACATCGTCGGACGTCTCTACGCGGTAAACACGCTGGGGTGTGTGCTCGGCGCGCTGATCGGCGGTTATCTTCTCCTGTACCACTACGACCTCGATGAAGTCTTTCGGATTTGCCTCCTTCTGATGGCGCTCACGGTGATCCTGGCGGCGCCTTGGTCGCAGGTGGGCTTTTCCCAACGGGCGTGCAGTGTGCTTTCGACAGTGCTGCTCGGCGGTGCGGTGTTCGGTCTGGCGGATTGGGATCACAACGTACTTTCGGCAGGACTGTTTCGGCAGCGCACTGCTACGGAGACGAGTCTCGCCGGTCCGCAGACGGCGTATAGTTCTCGGGCGGATCGCAGTACCCTTGTCGACTATGACGACGGGCCGAATACGAGTGTGGCAATACGCGATGCAAATCTGGCTCAGGTGTTGCTCGACCGTCTTTTTCCGGACGGTGGTGCCGTTGCCCGGAGCATTATTGTAAACGGGAAATCCGACGGTGAAACGAGCCCCACTGATATGGCGACGATGCGATTGTCCGGACATCTCCC
>JAGRAW010000340.1 GCA_020434415.1 Bdellovibrionales bacterium | reverse complement strand
ATCACATTCTTCATGCCAATGAACGAAAGACGAACAACCGGGGATAGGTCGCTCGCTGCGAAGGCCTTTCGGTGTTCGCCCACGAAGTAATCCCTGGGCAGCCGTTCAACCAGCAAGGGAAGCAGCGCCGCAGACACAAGGATACCGACGGCAGAAAGTGCCGCGAGCCAGCCCACTATTTCCTCAATGGGAACTCTGCTCAGTTCGGTCATCGGTGGGTTGTACCATGGAATCGATCCTGGGCCAGCATCGAGCGCGACTAGAAGCGCTCGATCAGGGCGTTTTTCGACTGTCGGACGGTCCGCTCCAGGTCCTTCCGTACGGTTTCCCGAGCGCTGGGAAGAGTCGGTCGCTGCGGCTTTTCTCGCCGGTCGGAGGCGAGGTGCTCGATATCCTCAACCAGCAGGCGGCCGAGATTATCCGAGGGCCGAATCCCCCGTTCGAGGTCTTTTGCTAACACGAATATTTGCGGTCGACCGAAAGCGGCGAAGTACGAGTATTTGATGATCGTGATCCCGATCGCGTTCACGAAGGCAAAGATCAGAACCACCAGCCAGGAGGCTTCCTTCAGGTGAGTCTCGATGCGTTTTGAGGGACGGTAGCGGAAGAACACGTCGTCTTCACCGTCGATTGGCAGCCCTCGCCGGGCGCGGTGGTACCGCCGGAGAAGCTCCCGGGGGTCAAACGCTCTAATTTCATCGTTCGCCGTAGGCATAGTATCCGTTGTTATGTCGGCGTCCAGGTCGAGCGAGCCACATCTTCGACGATCTTACCTAGAATGACTGCTCGGTGCATCAACGGGCAACAGATCACCGAGCCGCTAGTATAACAGTGCCATAACTGGATAAACTATCCCCGAGAGGGGGGCAGCGAGCTGTGGCTTACAATCGGCATCGAAAGAAGAACAAGATTCGAAGGCAGTATACCTTCACGAAGACAAAAGCCGTGATCGGCTTTGTCTTGTCGGCGTTCTTCAGTGTCCTCCTCAGTTCGATCGTCGACGCATATCAAAGCTACGCTTACCGGGAGACCCGGCAAATGATTACCGCCGAGGATGCCGCTGAGATCACCGCTCCTGGCGGGGGACCCGAGGCATTGCCCCCGAGCAAAGCATCCAAACCAGCCTCGCTCGATGATGTGGCGAGGCAGATTGATGCCTTGGACTCCCATCCTGGGGGAAACACATAGCTGCTCCGGGACGCGCACAATTCTTCTGTAGCTCATCCATTTCAGCGTGCTACGATGAGACCTTCTTCGTAGGAACGTCTGACGGGAGGGGCATCGATGGATGCAATCGGATTTCAGCTCACCGAGGAGCAGGCGCTGCTTCGGGAAAGCGCCCGGCGGTTCTCCGCTGCTGAAATTGCTCCACATGCAGCGACATTCGACCGCTCGGGAGAGTTTCCCGATGCGATTATTCGCCGGGGGTATCAGACGGGCCTAGTGAACATGATTGTTCCGGAGGCGCTCGGGGGTGGGGGCCTTGGGAATGTTGAGGTGGCGTTGGTTGTCGAAGAGCTTGCACGAGGCTGTGCTGGAATCACCACCTCGATGGTGGCAAACGATTTGGCGCTGACGCCGATTTGGGTGGCCGGGACCACGGAGCAGCAACGCCAATTCATCACTCCTGTTATTCAGCAACAGCAGTTTGCCTCGTTTTGCCTGAGCGAACCCGCAGCGGGATCGGATGTTGCGGGACTCCGAACCCGGTTGGAGAAGGTGGACGGAGGCTATCGGCTGACTGGCAATAAGCAATGGATCACCAATGGCGGCAAAGCTTCCCAGTACACCGTTTTTGCCACCATTGATCCCGCACAGCGGCACCGGGGTATCACCTGCGTCGTCGTTCCGGCCGATGCTGAAGGCGTGAGCCACGGGCCCCATGAGGATAAACTGGGCCAGCGAGCATCCAACACGACCACGGTTTCCTTTGATAATGTGTTTGTTCCTGAGAGCGCACGCGTTGGCAACGAAGGAGAGGGGTTCAGAATTGCGATGCGCACTCTCGACATTACCCGGCCATTGACCGCAGCGATTGCGGTTGGCATTGCCGCGCGAGCGCTGGAATGCGCTACCGGATACGCGCTTGAGCGCAAGCAGTTCGGGCAAGCGATCGCTGAGTTTCAGGGGATCCAGTTTCTACTTGCTGACGCGGCCACCGACATCGAAGCGGCGCGGTTGCTCACGCTGCACGCGGCGCGGATGGCAGACGCAGGAGTCGGAAATTCAATGCACTCTTCGATGGCAAAGAGATTTGCCGCGGACTGTGCCATGAAAGTGACCACCGACGCCGTGCAGGTCTACGGTGGGTACGGTTACACGAAGGACTACCCGGTTGAGAAATTGATGCGAGATGCGAAGCTATTGCAGATTTACGAGGGAACCAGCCAGATTCAAAGGCTGGTGATCGCTCGCGAGCTGTTGGCGTAGTCCACTTGTCATTTTCCCTTGCTGATGCCGACCGCGACAACCCGCCAATTTCTCGAACCTTTTCCGGTCAATTCCATCTAAAATACTGAACCGTGACGGAGGAGCGTTGGAGCGCTTCCGGACGCAAGGAGCGCATCAGTTCGATGGGAACAATCAGTCTCTGTATGATCGCCAAAGACGAAGAGCGCTGGATTGCCCAGGCAATCGAAAGCGTGAGGCCGATCGTTGATGAGGTGATCCTTGTCGATACCGGTTCAAGTGATCGCACGGTCGAGATCGCCGAGGGACTCGGTGCGAAAGTCTACTTTCAACCGTGGGACAACGATTTCTCGCGTCCTCGCAATCTCTCCCTAGAGAAGGCAACGTGCGATTGGATCTTGGTACTTGATGCGGATGAGGTTATCGCAGCAACGGATCTCGGCGAAGTGAAGCGCTTGACCGAGGACCGAAGGCACTGCGTCGAGTTTCTCCAGCGACACTACAGCGATGATCATCGTCTGAGCAACTTTCTGCCTTGCCGGGGCGAGTTTCCCGAACTCGAGAAAAACCACGGGGGCTACTTCGAGAGCAATCTTGTCCGCCTCTTTCCGAACCATGAGGGTATTCACTACCGAGGAAAGGTACACGAGCTGGTCGAGCACAGTATCCGCGATATCGCCAAGCACACGATCGTTCGCACCGAGGTTCGAATTCACCACTACGGTCATATTGCCTCAGTCAAGCGTCAGAGAAACAAGTCGAGCATCTACACGCCGCTCGGCGAAGCGAAGGTACGCGAGCAACCGACCGATTGGAAGAACTTTTTCGAGCTAGGCGTTGAACATAACAACAACGGGCGTCTCGCGGAGAGTGTCGTCGCGTTTCGGCAGGCCGCGCGTCTCAATCCGCAGTACGTGCCGACCTGGATCAACATGGGCTACGTCCAATGTGAACTGCAACACTACCAGGATGCAGTGCAGAGCCTTACCACCGCGCTACGGCTCGATCCCCGATCTGACGAAGCGTACTGTAACCTGGGAGTCGTCTACCTTCGGACGAAGCATTTCGAGGCGGCGGAGCAACAGTTTCGGGCGGCAACTCGCCTCAATCAGCACTATGTCAATGCGTACTGTAATCTCGGCACCTGTCTTGCTCTTCAAGGCCGGATGGCAGAAGCGATCAACATCTATCTTGTCGTGCTCGAGATGTTTCCCACCTGCCAAAAAGCGCATGCAGAAGCGGGTGCACTCTACCTGAGCGGCGGGGTGAGCGAGCGCGCTGAATATCACTTGCGGCAGGCGATAGCTCTTCTACCGGATGATGCTCGATCTCATTTGCATTTAGGACAACTGTTGAGAGGGAGCGCTCGGCTCTTCGAGGCAACGTCGGCATTTCAACGATTCTGCGAGCTGGAACAGATTCGCCATGGTTCGAGGCTTCCCGAGGACCTCGCGCAATTGATTCGGAATGTGCTGAAAGAGTGCGACGCCTTGACGACCCAGATTTTGCTGGGCAAAGGGGGACGATCCCCGTTGGTGGCGGTCGAGGACCAGGCCGCAACGCTCCGTGGCGGTTCGCAGTCCGGCGAAACGCCAATGCCGAGGGAGGATTCCGTCGCGGGAACGAAGTCGCGCAAGAACGGGCGGTCACGTAAAACGTCCGACGAGAGCGCAGAGGGCTCAAAACGACGAAGGCGAAAGAAGGTAGCCACGCCGGCAGGACCGACGGAAAAGCGCGGCGCACCCGAACGCAAGGGAGCCACTACCAAGCGGGGTAAGCAAGTGAAGCCGTCAGCGGGGCAGTCGCGCGCTGCCAAGGCGTCCTCGACGAAAAACCACGCGAAGAAAAAGCGTTCCAAGCGGGCAGAAAGCGGCGCCGAAGAGGCGGAAGCGTAGAAGCTGTCCTGGACTGTTCCCCCTTAACTTGCACGTGCACCTGAACGTTGCCGGTTCGGCTAACGCCGTGCTTAATATCATTCCAGGTATCTTCTGCTTTCTTGATAATGCCCCTATGAATAGCGTGATGTGCTGATGATTATCCATCCTGACAAGGCGCTCTTTGCTCAGGCAAATTCGCTTCCGGCGATTCCAGTGTGCGAGCATTATGCAGGCTCGGAGCGACTTATATCCAAATCGTTCGAGCTCCAGAACGAATTCGGACCGATTTTCGACATTACCTGCGACTTGGAAGACGGAGCAGCGGCCGGCGACGAGCGGCGTCATGCGACGATGGTTGTCGACATGCTGCGCTCCGATGCGAACCGCTTCAAACAAGCCGGCGTTCGCATCCACGGTCCTGAATCGGGAGTGTGGGAAGCAGAACTCGACGTGGTGCTGACGGGAGTAGGGGATGTCGTCGCGTACATCAC
>JAGRAW010000033.1 GCA_020434415.1 Bdellovibrionales bacterium | reverse complement strand
CACGGCGGCGTCCGCCATCTGGACGTCGTCGGGGTTGACCCCGACAGCGCCCAAGAAGTTACCGGCTACGCCGGTAACGCTGAGGAGAATGAGAATGACGACGACGACGCCAAAGATCGATTCAAAACGTTGCATCACAAACTCCTTGGGGCTAAGCCCCAAAAAAAACAGACTGGAAACGGAAACTGGTTACCGAAAGAGCCATGCCCCCTCAGTAACCAGTCTCAACGCTGCCGGCTGTATGATGAAACGCCGAACCTGTCTTCGGCATTCATGCCGCAAGTGAACTAACAAACTCGCACCCGCGCACGAAAAAGCGTGGCGGAATGAAAAGTGAAGAATCCATAAGTGCGAGTGCCGCTGTTCTCGAGCGGCTGCATGTCGCCATGCAGCCTAAGAGAACAGCAATTGAACTTCTTCCCGACTCGATACTTCAATGAGCGGTTAAGAAGAACTTGGCTGGACGTATATGGAACTTCCCTTGACGGATGCTCCGCGATACTGCCAACCGCGTGCCTTCCTGGGTTTGTACCCGGTTGAAGGTTGTCTCTGACTTCCCTCAACCTGGGAGAGCGAGCATCGAAGGGCCTTCGAAATAACCTGCTAAACCTTGCCGTGCCCCTTGACGCTAATCCGGAGCAAATCGGTCGACCTTCTCGTGCTTCGCTCTCTACCCGATTCGTTGCTCAATCGTGTTGTTTTGTTGCGCAACGTTCTAAAGCCATAGTGCAGCAAAACTACCCGCGTGTCAACACAAAAATGCTAGGAAATCTGCGCGTCGCTATCTAGCTGATTTGATTGAGGAAAGAATTTGCGGAGGGCCCAGGGTTGGCTATCGCCGGATGAATTCTTGGTTCTAGGAGAGAGAAAGTAGCGATAGACGATCTTGTAGGGCTAACGGAAGCGAGGGATTGGATGCCCCGCTCTTCTCTTGATAAAGCGCAAGGCCGCGCTCGAAACAGCCTGTCAGCAGTGCCGCGTCGGCACTCTGCGGCAATCGCAATTCAAAGTGACAAATCTCGTTCCGTTCAGGATCGAGCACCAGAACTCCGCAAGGCTCGCTTCCGCTCCGAAATAGAATCGCAAAGTAGCGGGACGGAACGAGTTCCGGCGACAGAGCGTCGTGCCGCTTCGCTTCAACGAGCAGCTCGACAAGTATTTTTCGAGCGAGATGGTAGTCTTGCTCGGACTCACAGATCGCATAGCTCAAGGGCGGAGCCGATGGAAGCGGTAACGGCACTCCCTCAAGCGATTTCATCAACCGAATAAAGCCCTCGTAGTACTTTTTAGGAACCCGCGCGAGAGCGTGGCGATACCGTTCAGCGACTCGATCGTCTATCTCACCGAAATACGCGGCTCCCTTCGCCGTCAGTGCACACACGACACTTCGCTTATCCGATTCATCTACTTCCTTGGTCACATAGCTCTTCTTCTCGAATCTCGTAAGCGCGCGGGACATCTTTGTCGGTTCGAACGGTAGGCATTCTACGAAGTGCGAAAAGCGGAGGGGAACTGCCTGACGGCGCAGCTCGAAGAATATCTGGTACTCGAAAATCTCGAGTCCGCTTTGCATGTACTCAAGCCCGACCATACCGCTAGCACTGGCGATCCGGCGCTGCTGATTCCACAGCTTTCGCTCACCTGGATTCGCGTCGGCCGGCTCGAAGCCGAGACCATCGTTCAGCTTTTCGAAAAAGACGCGGATCAGCTTGCGGTCCTCTCCACTGATCGGATGTATCCCGCGCACGGAGATATCGTTATTGATCCTGCGGAGTTCCTCGACCATAGCACGACCCTTTTCCGTGTAGGCCAAAAGCCGGCTACGGCGATCCAGCTTCGAAAGGGAACTCTCGATGTAGCCTCCCTCCTCGAGCTTGAACAACTGCCGTGACACCTTTCCTTTGTTCAGTCGCAGCGCAGCAGCAATTTCCGTTGCGGTGAGCTTCTTTTCGGTAGAAAGAAGCATCAGTAGCAGCATGGCGTCCTTATCAAGCGGAAACTCATAGTCGAAGCGAGCTCGACGCATTCGCCGTTGGAAGAGCAGGACATGGTCGTGCACTTCCCGTGCCTTAGCTAGAGAAATATCCACTTTTTCAGATTGCCTCTCGCCTTACATAGTTGTTCGGAGCTACTTCGGCTTTGCTTCTCTGCGGTAGTAACCCCAATCACTTACCGGCTTCCCTTTGTACTCTGTGATGCGATGCGTTTCCTCGAAACCCAAAGCGACATACAGACCACGTGCCGGAGTTCCATCCCAGCAATCGAGCTCTATCGCCTTGTCGGTTCCTAGACGCTCGACGATACCGGCAATAAACGGTGCACCGACACCGGTTCCCTTACCGAGGGACATGCCGTTGACCGAGCCCAAATAGAGTCGGTCGCCCAAATCATCGATGCGGAGAAACTGCAAAATCTTGTCGCCCTGCTTGAGCACATAGAACTTCGAACCGGGATTGTTCAGCGCTTTCTGCAGAGCGCCGTGGATACCGGGCCGCAGATCAGGATCGGCATAGAGACTATACACGTTTGCATGCGAGATCTGCGTCATCTGAGCATGATACTCGGCCAGCGCCGGTCCGGGAATCCCCTCCAACACTTCCAAGTCCCTAATCATGCCGATATTCACCTGCTCCCCGCGTGCCCTGGCGTGCTCCTTTACCGCTTTGTAGGCAGACAACGTCAGAACACTTTGGGCAGCGACCACTTCAAGCTCAGCCACCAACTCGCTCGTGGATTCTCCTACTTCGGGGGCACGTTCAGCTCGCGAGGCATAATCGCCAAGCATCTCGTTCGCCCTAGATAGGATGTCTTGCGTCACTCGAGCAATCAGCTCCGGCCCCTGCGCAGATGTTCCGAAGGCAGCAAGTTCCGTCTCGATGCTCTCGGTAGAGTCGACTATCTCCATATATTTGCGCAAGACGGTCTTTGCCCCTTCGCTACCGAGGAGCTTGGGAAGTTCGAGAATGGGGCGACAGAACTCCTCGCCCTTTGCGTTCGCGACAAAGGAATTGAGAACCAAGAGCTTTAGCTCGGGGTCACTCGACACCTCCCTTGAGCGCAGGACATCGCGTAGCGCTGAAAAGCCATCAGTGTCCTGTGCTGCCAAGTATCGCAGGAGATGAATCTGCGAACGGAGTGGGACATGCTCGAGCTGCACATCCAGGTCTACTTCAATTGTCGAGAGTAGCTCTTGACGATAGAGGTGTTGCAGAAGAAGCGATGTTGCGGGATCCATCGATAAGAAGGGATCAAACTGAGCATTTCCCGGCACCCCCAAGAAGCTGACAAGCTGAAAATCCGCCCCCCGCCGCAGCAATTTCTCCTCCTCGGTCTTCAGCAGTCCACGCAACTGCTCAAGCCACCCGCGTGGAGTCCCCGGCAGCAACTCAAGACTCGGCGGCGCGTCGTAGTAGCTGTTCGCAAAAACTAGCGCATCATGAGTATCTGCGGCGTCAGAAAGAGACACGTCGATATCATATAAAGGCTCCTCGAGCCTCTCCCAGGCTCTCGAGCGGACGGCATCCCTTTCGATGACTTCATCTATTCGCGAGATCGCTGCCAGTTCAAGCGCATACCTTTGCTCGACTATAGCCCCCTCGCTGGACCTTCGTAGGAGGTCGACGATATCGGGGTATTGCGCGAAGTCAGACACCAAAGAGTCATGTTCTGCCTGCATGAAAGAATGTTGCCTCCGCATGAGGTCCCGATTCTGCTCAAGTAGGCTGGAACGGCTATAAACATCTTGTCGATAGCCGTTCCTAGAATCTTGGAAGACCTCCTGCCAAATCCTGGAACGAACCGACGGGAACAACTGATTCCACTGCGCCGACGCAGGCTGTCCACCGGCCTGCTCGGCCTGCACCAATAGTCTATCCAGGTAGCCGAATGCTGCCTCCTCTGTCATTTTGTGCTCGAGGCAACTCTCGACGATGTCCAACGCAGTGGAGACACTGTTCAAGAAAGGCGAGGCTGGGTCGTGCTGTTGCTGAAGCACTTCTGTCGCTCGAATTCCGTAATGGGTTGCACGTCCACTCCCGTCGTACGCCACGACCGCGTCTCCTGCCATCGCTCGCAACATTCGGTTCTGGGGTCTCACAGAAACGTCATCCGCGGGAACCATTACGTTCGCTTCAAGACTTGGACCTGCTTGCGCGGAGGAAGAAAGAGCATTTCCGCGGGAAAGCGGTGTTGACAACAACAGGTCAAAGGCTTCAACTCCGGGGAAGTGCTCTAACAACGCGATATTGGCCAAAGTGACCTGAGCGGTATAGCGCTCTAAAGGAGTGGCGGATGTGGTGGTCACCTCGGCTAAAAACTTGGAAAGCACATACTGCACTCCGTCGAAGCGATCCCCCCCAGCGGCGGCATGCGCAACGAGAGTTTCCATGAAGTGCATCAAGTCGAGTCGTTCCGCAGTGGTCCCACGGTCGTAGAGGTCTTGCAGCAGCGACTGTGGTTCGACCGATAGGTCCGCAAACGCCGCCAGCAAATCTCCTACCGCCACTTTATTGGCTGCGGTATGCCTGGTCTCCTTGGCTAGGCGTAGAAGCGTCCGAGAGAACTCTTCATCCCCCACCGGGTACGACTGCTCCCAGTATAGCGCTCCTGAGGTAGGTTCTCTGACCAGATCATGGCCAAAATCCGTGCTCCGCTCAAAACCGTGCATTGCTCGGAGGTAGTGACCCAGTCCGCTTTCAGCTCGATCGTCAAAAGCTATTGGCCGCACTTTACCCTCGACGTCCAGCACTGCGTCGAAAAAAGCATTTCGTCCCTCGAAATCGAGGTCATGTCCAGTCGGAGATCCGGATGCATGTAACCGCAATTCATCTCCCTTTGATTCGACACCGGCGAGATAGCTGACTTTCCCCGCGAACTCGATAGAGTATACGTGGGCATGTCCGGCTAACGCCTCATCAAATGCCAGCGTCTCGTCGCTGTAGCCCCCTAGCAGGAGAACAGGCGAAGACAGGTCTAAGGCTCTCTCTGTGGGCATCAGCTGATCAAACTGGGCGACAGCACTCTGCTTGTCCGCAGAAGACATTGCTACGCTTGAACGGCACTTGATAACAAGAGTTCCATCCGCCAAAGCCTGGACTACAGCATCCGACACAGAGTAATCCTCGACTATTCGTGTGAGCGCGTTAAACTCGTTTCGCTGCGCGTCTAACGCAGAGAGTACGGAGAAGGAAGCTTCTGCGGAGGGCACTCGCTGACGCTCTGTTGACCGCTCCATGAAGTTGGATACGACTTCGTTGACGCTTCCTAGACGTTGCATCAGCCGTTCACTAAAGTCTTCTACAATATCGGGTTCGGGATCTGAGCGAAGAAGCATCTGATGGCAGACTCGCATGGCATCGACAGCCTTCACATAGCCATTGAATAGTTCTCGATGCTGAGGATCCTGAGCCAATCTCAATGCGGTCTCCAGAAACTCGGAATCCTCGGGAAGCGCCTGAAGGATCTTATCAATCGACTCTGCCAGTTCCGGTTGTGAGAGTCTGAGCCGAGCAAGCTGTGCAACCACGTCTCCATTCCGTAGCTGTTGCGTGTCAGGCGACGAAGCTTCAACTTCTATCGCCGAAGGAGCTCCTGCGCCTACCTGCTCCCGTACTGCTTGGTCGCTTTGCTTCGCCTTCGGTTGAATCAACACCTCCTCAGTACCGACACAAACTCGGAGCGTATCATCCGACTCTGCTGAAATCAGCGCCCCTTGCAGTTGCAAATACTGCGCAAGCGAAACATGTCCGTCCGGCTGTAGATTACTGCACGAATAGCTACCGTCAGCGTGCAGTTCCAGTTCGTAGGCGTCCAATGCTGACGAACCATCAGGCGCCAAGCTTTGCGCGCGTATTGCTCGCATGAAGTACGGCTCAGTACTTCGGTTGAACTCGCGAACTACCGTAAGGCCGTCACTACCGACAGTCGCTGCTCGTACGACTCCATTCGCTCCGGTCGTAAGATCGGTAATGCCGTTCCGGCGAAGCTCCTCCGTGAGCGCTTCGATAGAACCGTGATAGGATAGATGGAGAGTGACAGCACCTTCACTCCGGGTGACGCGGTCCAGGCTTAGCTGCTGCGCAGAAACGGAACTGAGACCCGGTCCCTTGGCACAATTCAGCAGGGAGAACGCGAATGCACACCCCTTCAGCACGCGGGCTGCCATCTCATCGCCTGCGTGGTCAGCGGTCGCTGCAAGCCATTCGAAGCCGCCTTCTGCACCTTCCTCGTAGTACTCCTGCATCGACTCCCGCAGAAATTTCGCCATCGGCCCCCGTGCCTGCGGAGCAATCTGCTCAAGCGCATGATCGACGCGTTTCAGCTGGTCTGCCGTTTTCACGACAACTCGCGCCATCGCCTCCTTCACGCCCTGGGAACTACTCTGCGCGGTGGTGGTCCGGGCGAGATTGCCGAGAAAGGTCCCGGCACCGATGAGGCAGAATGAAGTGAGAAAGCCCGTACCGACTTGTGTTCCCATCGATAACAGATAGTCGTCTTTGCCGAATCCGTTGTCGGCGACCAGCATTTGCAAATCTGAGCGGATGCTGTCGTCATACGTGCTCACCAGCGCTTTTCCGACTTCCGATCCCACATAGCCCCCCGCGGCTGAAGCGAGGCTCAGCAGGGCAATGGCTGCCGGCGCGCTAGCGCCGCCGGTCGGAACAGCGCACGCTGCCAGCACGCCGCCGGATATTGCACAAGTCAGCACGACGCCGTTCGTTCGCATCCAGCGTCCCACCGTATCTGCATTGAAAGCATCCGACTGGATCTGCCGATGGAGTTCTTCGATTGCGTTCGACTCGATAAGTGTCGAAACGGCTGCGAGCTGCGTCTCAAGGGCCTGTAGCCCTTTTTCAAAATCGTCGCTAACAGCTCCCTTCGGAAGAGCGTTGAGTTTCTCAGCTAACGCCGAAAGTTCCTCATGAGTCCGCTTCAACTCACCACTGCGATACGCGGTGTAGAGATCCTCATCAAGTTGCCTGACCGCGTCCACATACTCCTGTGTCTTGGAGCCTTCCATGCCGGACTGAAGCATCTGCTGCAGGGGGATGAAACGAGATAGCAACACCTGCCCTTCTCGTTGCATACGGTTGAACGCATCTTGTTGCCCCAACGCCGTGCGTAGTTCGTCTCTTGCTGCCTCGCCTGCGGCGAACTCCCGTTGACCAATCCGCTCGACTCTATCCTCTCGGCGTAGTTCGATAGAACGCCCTGCGGCGACCTCCTCCCGAGCAAAACCGATATCATCTGCTTCGATTCGAGAACCTTGAGTCGGCTTGGTCACCACTTCATAGCCGGTGCGAATGCTCCGTCCTTGGCCATAGTGGAAAGGCGTCACTGAGGCGGTGACAGCCGTCGGCATGCGCAGCAGCACCGGTCGATGGCCTTCCGGAGGATGATTGAGTTTTTCCAGCGCTGCCTTCGACAGCAGTACCCCGTGTAACGGCTCACCGTCTCCTGCGACAACCGTGTGCAGGTATTTTCCCTGCTCAGGGTCCTGCCATCGGACAACCTCCGTGCCTAACGCTGTCTGGGGAACTTCCTGACGCAATAGCTCCTTCGGAGTGCAGGCGACGACTTTGACCGCTTGCTCGGCGGCAAGCTGCGATTGCACGTCGAACGGGAACGACGCTTTGCCCAGTTGAGAAAGCGCCGCATCCAGAGCATCGGCACTCCTTCCGCGAAGCAGTGCCTGCTCAACCGGGGAGAACTGCCTTCCCAGTTCTCCGCTCTTACTTAGTCGCTCTTGTGCCTGGCCGAGGGCTTCAGCAAAACCTTCGACTTCTCGCCACTGTGCCGGGGCGACGTGTATCGCCGCTTTCAACAACAACAGATCAGCAGTGCGCTGCTCTTCAGCGGGAGATGCTCGGGAACGTGCCAATACGAGCTGCGCCTGGCGCGATGAAAGATCCTTTTCAAGATGAGCTTGTGCTCCGGAGAGCTCGCGTACGGCGTCAAACGTAGCCTGGACATCGCTTGCGGCACCGGCGATCTTGTCGTTTAGACGCGATTTCAGATAATAGCAACCCCGTTCTTCCGTCAGGGCAGTGAGCGATTCTTGTGCAGCCTGAAATCGCTCCTGCGCCTCAGGGAGTGCTCCGGTAACCTCGCTACGGCGCATGGTAAGTGCACCAATCGATGCTGCCAACAGTTGAGCTTCCTTGGCGAAAAGTTGCTGCTCTTGCCCCCCTGCAATCCAACCCGCAATTTGGAGCCTCTCGAAAGCACCGTAAGGTTCCCCTAGCTCCGCGGATAGCCGTGCGACATTCTGTACAGACTGTTCGACGCTAGAGAAGGAGTACTGATGGGATGTATTCTGGAACGTAGTCCGATAACGCGCGAGTGTTTCCGCTCTCGCCTGAGGATTGTCGTTAGTTGGAATCAGTTCGCCGATGAAATTGGAAAGGAGTGCGGTATCTGCTCCTTCTGCCAGAATCCTTTGTTCGAGACGCTCGTATAATGCCAGCTGCTCGAAGATAGTACGGCGTACCTCATTCGAGTTACTTGGATGAACAAGCCCCTCCTTCAACTGTTCCTTGGCTTTCTGAATCCGCTCGAGCGGATCGGGCTCAGTTTGTGACGCTGTTTCGCGACGGAGCAACGCCGATCTGCCGTCGAAGTTCGGCGGCAACGGCAGCGTAACCGATTCCAGTGAGGAGGCTGCGGGTAGGGCAAGTAGCCGGAAATCGTGGGACGACTCTGCAGGAAGTCTGTCGACAGTAGAGGGTGGTTCGCCTGTGCCTGCGTTCGGCCCCCGTGCATGCTGCGTCTTTTGCTCGGTCATCGTGCGAATGTCGCGAATTGCAGGCGGCGGAAGCGCCTCAACGCGTAGCCTCAGCCTTCGGTCCCTAAGAGAGCACTCACTATTCTATTGCCCGGCTCTGGGTGCTTCTTTCACCGAGCCCGGACGATTCGAATTTGGACAGGTCTGAACTGATAGAAGTAGATACGGCCACGGACAGCATATCCGTCAGTCGAGTCAGTCGCCGCAGGGATCTTCCTGCGGCGACTGTGAGGTGAAAGCGTTCCGGGGTTCTACTGCAAGTAGCGGAATGACTGCGGGATGGTCGAGCTCGCACCGGACTTGTTGATCGTAACATCGACGAGTCCTGACGGTGGGTTGTTTACTGACGGGATAACTCCCTTGATGCGAGTCGCTGTAACCGAAGTGATAGTCGCTGGGACACTACCGATGAGCACACTCGTCGTTCCGGTGAGACCGGCACCGCCGATGATGAAGGGAGTGCCTCCCGCTTTTGGTGCGCGCCATGGCTGGATGTCGTAGGCGATGTAGGACGGCACGTTCGTCTCGTTGGGTCGGCAAATAGCCACCTGATCGCTATTCGAATCAGCAGCCAAAAGCACACCCCCGGGTCCAGTGACGAGGTCGAGCGCTGTCGGCGTATTTGCCAGGATCGTCGATTCCACGATCTGTGTGCCGTCGGGGCTGAGCTTATTGCGGTACACGTACTGATTCCACCGTTGCAGCAACAAGTCACCGCGCATGGCGCCCCCGAAGTTCATTGAACGATACTCAGTGAGTCCGTTGCTCGAGGGCGTGTACATTCCCAGGGGCGCGGTATAGACACCCGGAATGGCAGGAGCTGTCTGCGGATTATGCCAGATATACTGCCTGGGGTCGTGGAAACCGCGGTTGCGGTTTGCATGGCCGTAGTAGCCGCCCGACACCAAGTATTCGAGTTGGTCACCCGCCGTGGCGTGATTCGCGCTTTGCGTCGTTGCGCCCGTCGAAGCGTAGCCGAAATTGTTGTTCGGTCCGTTATCGGAAGCATAGAGCTTTCCGGATACCGTCCAGACGATATCGTACGGGTTACGCAGTCCGGAAGCAAAGACGCTGATATCGACACCGGCAGCTACATCGACGTTACCGCCCTGCCGCTGATCGGTGGGATCCGTGACGCCAAAGCCCGGTCGGCCGACGTATTCGATCTCGCCGTTGAAACTCGGCTTCGAAATCTCAGCTTTGATCACCGCAGCCGAGAACGGTGTTTCCGGCAGCCCTCCGATTTGGCAATGGGGAACCCCGGCGTTGGTGCTTCCACCGACCGCAATGTAGAGGTCTCCTTTGTCGTCGAACTCCAGACCGTTGATGCCATGGTCGTGGTTCGATACAGGCAGGTTGGTGACCACAGGCACCAGGGTATTGAACTGCGGTCCAACGAGCATCGACACCTGCCCGGTGTAGGGAGCATATTCCTCGACACCGACTCCTCCCGGACCGCAAGCGCCGTCGTGATGCGCAAACAGTTTGCTGTGTGACACATACAGCTTCGGCTGGGCCTCGTTCGATTCCGTGGGATTGAACGCGATGCCCAATATCGCATTATTCTCCAAGCCTGCGAGCGTGTTGATAGTCTGTGTCGCGGTAACGGCGTAGTTGTCGTTCAGCGTCAGGATGATGATCTGCCCGAGTAGATTCCCAACGTAGAGTCGCCCGTCCGGTCCCCAGGCGAGCGTCGTCGGAAAAGTGACGTTGCTTACCTTTTGGGTCGGATTGAACGCCACCGTCGGCTGCGCGTCGTAGCTGAAGGTCTTGGTGTTGCTGGTACCGGCCGGTGTGACGACCTCTACAGGCACGGAACCGCTGCCTGAGGGGGTGACTACCTGTATCTGCGTCTGTGACAGCACTGTCGCTGTATTCAAAGTGGCTCCATTCCAGCGTACCTGCACAGCAGAGCTCGGATAGAACCCGACGCCGGACAGAATAATTGTCTGACCACCTTCCGAAACACCCGATGTCGGCATTGCATTGAGCTGAGGCGGGAATGCATCAGCATTGTGCTGCGGGAAGAACATCGCAGTCGGTGCAGTTGCCCCGGCAGGTTGTTGGACAAAGAGCTGCGCCGGTAGCTGCGAAGCCGTGCTGACACCGAGCCGAACTTCGACTTGGTGGAGGCCGTTTGAGAAAGTCTTTGCGCTGGAGACTCCCTGCGGGTTGAGTGTCAGTTCCGCGCCGTCGACAAAAAGCTTCTTTGTCGCAGCCCCGGTGAGTTGGAAAGTGTAAGCTCCGGCAGTTGCAATCTGCAGCTTACCGGTCAGAACTACCACCACGTTATTCGCTATTCCGGAAGTGCCCACTGCGCCGCCGGATTGGAGGACGCGATAATCATTCAATCGCTCCGCATAATTTGGCACTGCCGGTGGACTCGCCAAGGTGCCGGCAAGTCCGGCTGCGGTTGTCGCAAAGTACTCGGCATACACGCCATTTGCTGCGGTTCGAGCGAGCACGCTCAGCGTCTTGGAGGTCGAGGCCTGTCGCGGCTGGAACGCGTCATCGGTCACGGTCAGCGTGACAGTATGTGTCCCGACGGCAAAGTTCTTGGAAAGAAACGACCCGGAGCCTAGATTTGTAGATCCCTTCTTCCACTGCCACGAGGCAATGTGATCACCGGCCGCGTGAGTATGCGACCCTGATCCGTCGAGTGGCACGTTCTCATTGCCATTGCCGTCATAGTCAATCACGTAGGCAGGAGTAACAATTACCGGATGGAGATCCGCGTGACCAAATCCTTCCTCATGCGATAGCACCTCGATGGCGGAAAGCTTCGCGTTCTCCAAAGTCGGCTGCAGCACGATATTCATCGTGCCGTCGTTTACGACCGCCTCAGCCTCGACCACGAACGGGTTGAATTTTCCGGCAACGGCAACCAAATCGAGAGCGGTCACCGCGCTTTTCCCTTCAACTGACACCGAGAAAACTCGCTTCCCGGGCTCCACGAAATAGAGTTCTGCAAAATGCAGTCGGACCGAGTAGACGCCATTGGGCACCGGGATCGCGTACTGTACATTCGTGCCGAAGCGCTCCGTCTGATAGAACGGCTTTGCCGAGAAAGGATTCGGCGAACCCGCGGTGAAGGCACTACCTCCGGTGAAGAACGAGTCCGCTGCCCATACGGTGCCGTTGTTGTCGGTAACTGCAGCACCGCCGGCATTGATGCGAATAGGTTCGAATACCTGACTTCCTCCAAGCGTCTTTTCGGTCGCTGCAATGGTCTCTACGCGCAGATCCATCGCTTCAAAGAGCCGCTTGAACTCGGCCACTTCGGAGACTCCATCGCTTGCGAACAGATCCTGCAAGTGACCGAACGAGAGCGTTTGATACTGCAGCTTGGCGACAATGCGGTAGTTTTGTGCCCCGGACACCGGAACGCGATACTTCACTGTGTCTCCACCGAGATTGAAGTCAGAATCTGTCGCAGCAGCGCCTACGACTGCCACGTCACTCGAAACGCTCGCTTTATCGAAACCGGAAGGCGTCAGCCGGTTGTCCTTCAAATAGTTGGCTGCACGGAGCAACGTATGCGTTACAGCTCCGTCAGTGTTCGCCATTATGCTTTCGTAGATTTGCACCTGATTGCTCGCGGTGATCACGTCATAGTGGGGCTCGAACGAAGTTGATGCAGCATCAGTCGCCGCACCGATAATGCTGCCGTCCGGGCGCACTTTTCCGGACTCGAAGACAAGCTGGCCGCCTTCGTCAAACACTTGGAAATGAACGAAGGCACGTCGTGAAGGATATCCGCTCGGCAGCTTATGACCGGTCGTATTGGTCACTCGGACATCAACAGACAGCGTGTTGCCGGAAAGGTTGGTGGAGATGATTTCCACCTTTCCTGCCGACTGTAGGAATGCACGAGTCTCGGCAATCGCGCCGGTGAAATCCTTACCTGCAGTACCGAG
Organism: Bdellovibrionales bacterium; assembly: GCA_020434415.1. Lineage (GTDB taxonomy): Bacteria > Bdellovibrionota_C > UBA2361 > SZUA-149 > SZUA-149 > JAGRAW01. The sequence continues at coordinate 7,148 of JAGRAW010000033.1, read as the reverse complement.
CTGCTCAGGATTTTTCGCGAACAAATCCAGCATGAAGGTGTTGGCACCGCGGAACGTGTGCTGACGGAAGCCGGTGCGTTTCGGCATGCCCGCCGGAAAGCTCGCGATCTCCACCGGCTCATTGACTACCGGCATATGACACCCCTGACAGGTCTGTGCCTTGGCTCCGCCATTACGGAAGTCGCTGTGCAACCACTCGGAGTAGACCATTTGCTCGGGAAAATGAGCTTCGGCGCTCTCCGGCTGAATCTCTCCGGCAGCATCAACGAAGGGCGTCTTCAAATTGTGACAAGTCGCACAGAGCTCCGATGAACCCATGTGCACGCCTTGCTGCGGAGTGAAATTGGCGAGCTGTTGCATCTGGGTCACATCCGGATTCGGATATTGACCAAACGCCGGTCGCTGGCTTGCATTGGTGAATGCGTCAATACGATAGCCACCTGAGAACCCGGCCAGCGTACCGAGAGCGACATCCGGCTGAATCTGGTGGCAGGCGGTACAGCTCACACCGTCCATCGCGTGGTTGAAGAGCGGATGCGCCGGATTGAGGACCCCGTCGCCGAGAACCCGTAGCTCCAGGTTCTCCTTTTGTGCGGTGTCGTTTGCCATCGGAGCATGGCACCGAGTGCAGGTGACGTTGATTTCATGCTCGAGGTGAGGATTGCGATCCAGCTCGGCGGCGAGCTTGGCTCGCCAGTAGGGATCACGGGTCGCGTTGGCCATCGTGGTGGTTTCCCACGCGCTCACAATGGAGATGTCGCCCTCGGTGGCGCTGGAAATGCCGTCATGACACACGGCGCACTCTCCAGCCCCGGAGAAATACTTGCCGACAAAGCCGTGGTCTCCGGTCACCCGGTGGGGATTCGCGCTGGCGAATATTTCGAGCGCGGATAGCTTCGCGTTGTTGACGAGAGAAGTGAACGCAATGTTCAGCGTGCCATCGTTGACCGTAACGCGAGCAGTTCTCGTTGTAGCTTTCTTCGAGCCTTCTGCCTCGACGAGGTCGAGGCCATTGATTGCCGAGGTGCCCTCGACAACTACGTTGAAGACACGCTTGTTCGGCTGGGTAAAAAACAACTCGGCGAAATGCAGACGAACCAGGTAGTCCCCGGGAGGAAGCGGCACCGCATAGGCGAAGTCGCTGTCGCCGTTCTTGTCGAACAATTCGGTATGATAGAGTTCCTCGGGACCAGTGCCGTCGGTCGAGTTGTTGGCATTCGTGATACTGCCGGGAGCGAATCCCGGAGCGTAGACTTCCCCGTTCTGCGAATAACGCTCTGCCGACGGAGTCGAGGCATTGTCGCCCTGCCACACGATACCGCCTGAGGTGATCGTGGGCCCACCCGCGTTTATGCGAATCGGTTGGATCTCCCCGAGCCCTTCCAACGAAACCGCGCGGAGGGGAGCTCCGGATGAGCTACGAACCTCGAGGCGGGCTTGCGCCGCTCCGGCTCGCGTCGGTCGGAACTCGACCTGCAGCGAAAGGGTCGCTTTGGGCTGGATCACGGTCGCCGCCGGCTTCGTCAGTCGAAACTGCCCCGCCTGCGAGCCGGTCAGCGCGATGCTCTGAATCGTGATCGGCGCATTCGAACCGTTGGTGAGCTGAATCGTCTTCTGCTGGGAAGTCGCTCCCAATTGCAGCGCACCGAAGGACTGGAGTGTTGACGGAGTTAGCTGCCAAGAGGCCGCTCCTCCGGAGCTTGAACTGGAGCTTGAACTGGAACTCGAGGATGACGTCCCTCCCGAAGAGCTGCTGCCGGAAGAGCTGCCCGTCTCCAGACCGATTGTCGGCACATTCATGATATAGCCGATTCGCCCTGACGTGTGGGGATAGACACGAATGAGCTCGGTACTGAGGGCCCCAGACTTGAACTCCTGGAGCAACAGTCCGGTAAAGTCGGGGCCGGTTTGTTCATGAATCGGCAAGTCTCGATTCGCGCCTGTTGCAAGAGAAGTCGTCGCGGCATCCTGAAGCTGCTGGCCTTGAGGATCAAAGATCGAAAGCGCGAATTGCGAAGTAGCGGAGGACCGGTTCTGTGACTTCAGCCATTGGAACGCTCCGAGAAAGGTATTGATCGGTGCCGCGATGCCGCCGGTTTGCTGGGAGGCGCTGTGTAACGCCTGGGATGCGTATGCCCACTCGATCGCCGGAGAAGTCTCATCGCTCAAATGGCCGTAGTAGAGACTTTGGACGAACAAACCGCCGCGAGCAGGCGATTTCTTACATACCGCGCGGAACGTGCCGATTTGTTGCTTACCTAGATCCGCGTTCAGGAAGAAATGCTGCTGCGCGTGGCTTGGGATGACCACCTCCTCGCTTCGAAGCAGCGTCGCCGCCTGATCGCGAACTTCCACTACCGCTGTGATCGACTCATCGGAGAAGTTTGCAAGCTCTGCCCAGTTCGTCGCCGGATCCATCGTGCTTGCAGGGACCGGCTCCGGCGCACAGGAACCGCTCACCGTTGACAGCGCAAACGCAAATTGGAACTCCCCGTCCGCGCGCTGGCTATAGCGAGACAGGAACGACCCGTAGGCGCGTTGGGAGTTATCGGGAATGATGCGGTAAAGCCCGACCACTTGGCCCTGCTCATGTCCCAGGGGCACATCGATTCGAGCGCCTGGTTGCAAGCCCTCGATACGTATGCGTCGCTCGGGGAGCGGCGTGCCGAGTTGATCGTAAAGCTCGACGTTTGCGCTCCAGGCATCGGGTGCATCCGGCGGCAAGTAGACGGTTAACCAGTTGTAGACCGGACGACCTACTTGAGCGGGGTCGAACGAGTTGAACATCCCGCCGCTTTCCCCCTGCAGGGGTCGATACCAGGGTATTGCGAACGCGTATTGGAGCGGCTTTGCTGCACCAGCGGTCTGCAGACGATAGAATGCGGTGATCCCGGCCAACTTGAGCACCGTTGCCTTGGCTCCCGGCGCCAACGCGACTGAATAGGTACCGTGGTTATTGGCAATGGAGAAGTCATTCAGCGGGACATGGATAGTGCCGTGTCCGCCGATGGTCACGCGACGACTGCCAAGTGACTCTTTCCCGCTGCTCTGTACCTTGAGCTCAATCTCGACCTCGTTTGGATCGAGGTTGCTGATTTCCGCCACCACGAAATGATCGTTAAAGCCGTTCCACACGCCCAAGTAGCGTTCGGATTCCGCGAGGGCAGTCCCGGCGGTTAGCAGGTGGAGAGCGCACGCGAACAAAGCCGCGATTCCAGCAAACACTCGTGTCGTCTTCATGACCATTATCGTCTTAGTCGTTCGCCCCGTCCGGACTTCAGGGCGTAGGTAGCTGTTCGAAGCGTGGTGAGAGACCGAGAGCCTTCAAATAAGAAGCGGCTCGCGCACGCAGTAGTTACTTGCCGCCCAAGCTGCAGCCGTACTCCGGAGCGGCAACAGGGGAAGCGCTCAACGCACCCGAAGACAGGCACGTAGAGGTGCCGACCGTGGGGTCGAGCAATGGTAGGGGCGCATTGTAGCGATGGTTTTCGGAAAGACAAGGGTCATAAAACATCCCCTGTATATTCAGAAACTTATAGAGCTATAATTACTTATTCAACTTTAATTAGGGCGCCTACGATAAGGCCCCCCGCGCATGCGGGTTATGGGACCGGCAGTACCCGCCCTCAGGCTTCGCCCCGATGCTGAGCAATTGCGCGCCGCAGAAATCCGCGAACCACGTCATCTATCTGTCGCACGCCGAACTTTGCCTCCTGCACTTGCTGCACGAGCGACTGGATCTCCAGCTCATCGACGGTAATCGAGATCCCTTGCTCAGATAGACTCCACAGCGCCGCGTCCAACCGCTGTTTCAATATTTCCCGAATTGCCGTCGCATCCAACGCGTTGAAAACGAGAATCTCGTTGATCCTGCCGATGAGCTCCGGTCGGAATGCTCCGGTCGCTTCCAACGCCTCCTTTAGCTCCACCGGTGCCAAGGTGTTGATATACGGCTGGGATGAAAGGAGATTTGATGTCAAGACAATGACCGTGTTGGTCATATCGACCTTCTTGTTGAAGGAGCCGTCGACAACATATCCCTCGTCAAACACGGGAAGGAATGCATCCCAGATCTGCGGGTCAGCCTTTTCCACCTCATCAAGCAGCACGACCGCGTGCGGCCTTTTCAACACCGCCTGCGTGAGCTGCCCTCCTTTATCAGATCCCACATACCCCGGTGGCGGACCGTAAAAGCGGTTCGCCTGATGAGCATCGGTGAACTGCCCCATATCGAAGCGAATGAGCGCATCAGGCGTACCGAAGATTGCTTCAGTAAGCGCCCGCGCAGCTTCTGTCTTGCCGACTCCGGTAGGACCAAGGAAAAGGAGGACCGCGTGAGGCGCATTTCGCTTTCCGACGCGAATGCCCGCTCGAACCATCTCCGCAATTTCTCGTAGCGGCAGCAGCACATGAGGCTGACCAATGATGCGTTTGAACGGATCGGAGGAAGTTCGTGTTGCGACCGGACGAGGCTGCGGATCTCGATCCTCACTTGGAGCAGGCAGACTGTTTGCAGTACGGGGAGCGCTCTTGTGCTGAGTGACTATCGCAGCGCCCACCGCCGCGAGAAGTACCAGGACGAAGTGGCCGAAGGAAATCCGTGCCTGCAACTCTGCAACACTTCCTCCTGCCTGCGAATAGAAGAGATACAAGAAGATGGTCGGAGCGAGAAAACGCGCACCTTTGGCAAAAGTATCTTGGCCATCAAGTGCGACAGCGACGTTGACCAAGTAGACGATCAAAACGGCGCCGGCCCAAGGATAGGGGCCCAGCCAGGAGTCCGACGAAAAGCGGTAATACAGGATCGCGAGCACGAGACTCCAGGCAGCGTACCAACATAACTCGAACGCTCCCCAGGGGCTCTCTTCCCGTCCTCCGATTTTCATGCGATTCGCGCTGGCTTGTGGGCTAGTGGCTCATTTGCTGACGGTAACAGCAGGGTATTGAGAACCAATCCCCGTTACGCTTCAGCCGTTTTCATGTGCATCGTGTAGTCGAGATACGCGAGCGTAGCCTGAATATTATCAGTGTTGCTGTACACATACGCAAGAAAAAAGTCGGTAATCGTCGCCCCGCGCTTCTGAATCTCTTCACCGACTTTCAACACGAGAGCTATTCTGTTCTTGTTCTCTTCCTCGAAGGCCAGCCACCATTTTCGAGCATCGCCGGTAGTATTGTCCCAGTCGAGGTGTTTTGCCTTCATCTCCTCCAGAGCGGACCACACCTCCTGCTCACTGAGTTCGCCCTCCCGTTGGTGCGCAGCATCACCGGCAGCCGACGTGGGAGGCGGCGGCGCTTCTTCTTCATACTCGATTTCCGATTGCCGTAGCGAAATCTCCTTGGCCGACTTGAATTCATCAAATCGACGAATCATGTCGGCCACCTTGTAGTACGGCGTCAGGTGTCCTTGAAAGACCGGCGTTTCCGGCATGAAGAACGTCGCCTGGTTGTCTGACGGTCGGCCAACCTCCCCGGGAGTCAGCACCTGCCGCTGTTGAATCTGTTCGTTCTGACTTTGGTTGCGGTGCGAAAAGTTATCCGTAATCTTGCGGTTCGTACCTTTGGAGGCAGTTCGGTAGCGAACCGTCATAATCCCCGATTCCTTCGACGCCCACTCCGCATCGGTATAGTCGAGCGACGGCATGAATATCTTCGTGCTGAACCCCGAAAGAACGGACTCCCAGTCCTCCCCGTAGTTACCCTTGATCTGACCGATTGATTGTATCGCCGCGACGATACTGACGTTACGCGAGCGGAGGGTATTGAGCTTGATGTGAATATCAGGGAGCCGTCCAAGCGCACTTGCAAATTCGTCAATGACAAGGCCGACCGGTCGCGGCAAGCTTTGACCGGGACACTCTTCGGCATACTTGGTGAGATAGCGAAGGAGCTCGACCACGATCACGTTTGCCAGAGGTCGAAGCATCTTCAGCTCGGATTCTCTCAGCTCGACGACAAACAATGTAGGCTCGGAGACCACCTTCTCCACGTCAAATTCGTTTCTGAACGTGGTCGCTCGAATTGCCTTCAAGTCCCAAGCCTGGAGGCGCATGCTCAACTCGGACATGATCGTATCCGCGTTTTGCGAACCGGAACGAGCGAGTTCGACGAACGCACGCGTAGTCCGTATCGATTCGGGATGCGCTTCAAGCCAATCGCAAAGCCCCTGCATCCCGCGGTTGATGAGTTGATGGATGCGAGGCACGGAAAGGTCTTCGTCGGGATCATTGAGCAAACCGACCATCATCGCGTTCAATATCTGCAAGGCGCTGTTGCGAAAGAACGGACTGTCTTGGCGCGCCTGCGGCTCATCCGTCGCCATGATGATCGAGTTCGCGATGAGCTTACAGTCCGTATCGGAATGCACTTTGGAGAGGATGTTCCAACTCAAGCTCCGCAAGGTATCGAGCGGATTGAAGAGAACCAAGTTCTTATGAGGATTGTGCTTCCGCGTCATCGCAGCCAGCTTTGACCACATTTCTTGCTTCGAATCGATGATAATAGTCGAGCGATGAGGACACATGCAGTCGTTATAGAGGATCGGCAGAATGAGCTTGGTCGTCTTCCCGCTACCGGTTTTGGCGATAATCAGGATATGTCGGTTGCGCTCTTCTCGCGGGATCACCAGCATGCCGCTCTTGACTCCGACCCCTGCGCTACCGCGAAGATCGGTGACCGGCAGCGCCGTATCGTAGCGGTCATTCTTCGTCAGCCAACGCTTTATCTGCTTCGTCGTGGCGAGATCGCTCGAGCCGAGTTCGTTCGTCTTCGACCGCATCGGACGAATCCAGTCCTTACCGGTCGGTAGCAACTTGCTGAGAGAGTGAAGTCGTAGGAGGTCCGGATGCATCCGCAGCACATAGAGCACCGCGCCGATGCCCAGCGCCCACCAAAGCAAGGTCAAGCCGACCTCGTGCCAGTCGACCGGCTCGGAAAGCGTTTGTGACGGATCGGAATTCGGCACGGTGGTTGGTACGGGTGTGCGAGTCCGGGCGCCGCTCAGCCGCTCCTCCAGCCCTTCCAGACGACCGCTAGGCCCGGGGGAATCTACCTGCTCAATTGCGGGGAGCTCGCGTGGCAGCGGTGCTTCCGCATCGGCACCGCCAAGTGCGAAATGTACTAGCCCCCCGAGAACGAGGAGCATCGTG
>JAGRAW010000339.1 GCA_020434415.1 Bdellovibrionales bacterium | reverse complement strand
CGCGCGATCTGGGAGAACAGGTGCTCATCGAAGTGGAGGACAACGGAGGCGGCATCCCGGCGGAGTTTCGTGAGCGAATTTTCGACCCCTTCTTTACCACAAAAGAGCCGGGCAAGGGGACCGGCCAGGGACTGGCGCTGGTGCACTCGTCGGTTGTCGAGCGACACGGCGGCTTAGTCGAGGTGGATTCTGAATCCGGCGTGGGAACGACGTTCCGCCTCTACCTTCCGCGAGCAACCGCGCGCGACTAGTTGCGGCGTACCGAGCGTGGGGGCGACGTCCGCGGACTGCGTTGCTACGTACTTGCCTGTCATTGTGAGGAATGCTGCGGCTTGCCGCTGCATGACGTGACAATCTTGTTTGGTCCGCAAGGACAGTAGAACCCGGACGTCGAAGCAAAGTTGTAGCAATTCGCTGATTGCGGTAGCCATGAAGTGATGAAAAAACTCGGACTCCTACTGATTCTCTTGGTCTTGTTGACCGGCGTCACTATCGTCGCTTCCTGGGGACGGGCTGCAAGCGATCCTGTCCCGCAGGGTGCCATCGTGCTCGCTGCTGATAGCAACGACGGCCATGATCCGGCGTGGGAGAAGCGCCACTACTATGGCAAGGCCACCTGGGGCATTCGAGGGTCGGGGAAAGTGGAAGCGGGTGAGATGTGGTTTTCAGCCTTCCCCGGTCCGAGCGGGGAGTATCGTGTGTCGCTGGACGTGATAGCCGAGCAGGACGGTAGTCCCCCCTATCGAGTTTTGGCAGAGAATGTCGTGCTTAGTGAAGGCGTGTTCCCCTATCCAAGTGGCGCCAGAGATTGTGATGCTCGGGGGCGACCGATGGAACTTGATCTTGGTGAACACCGAATCGAGCACGGCAGCAAGATTCGTGTCTGGGGACAATCCGTCTACGAGTGTGGTGAAAAAGGCGCTTACGCGCTCTGGTACCGCCTTGTGTTTACACCGGTTACAAATACAAAGTAGAGCGCCAGTCGAGCGCAAGACCAAGACATTGTATCAGCCCAAGACACTGTGCCAGCCCAAGACGCTGTGCCAGACCAAGACACTGCACAAGGACAGAGCAACTTTGTGATACGGATCATGAAGAATTGCAACTGGGTATGGCAAGCTGACTGAATTATCGGCTGCCTAACGAGATTGCACCATGAACGATTCGAACCGGACCACATCTGATCCACAAGCGACATTTTGTAGTTGTCCCCGCTGTAAATGTCATGTCGAAGAGTCGAGCTGCATTCGCGACGGCGATAAGTGCTATTGTTCTGAGGCTTGTGCGCGCGGACATGACCTCGGATTGGAATGTCCCGCACCGGATTGCCAATGCCACGCCGCTGCGTAAGTACTGAGCCAGTAAGTACTGAGCCTAAGAGGTCCTGACTTCTGGAATCCGCTCAAGTGGAGCCATGACGTAACGATTCTCGAACCCGGGCCGGTCGACACAAGATGCGGATATGTCCTCCCTAGTTCAGACTACGTCCAGCCCGTAACCTCGAATCCATCACGCTCGAGGCAGTGATTCACGAATTGTCGGTATCCCGGCTCCGGTTCTCCACGGTCCCGTAATTCGTTCACCACACCCAGAATCGCTCCCACCGCCGCGCCGGCGCCGGTTGCTCGCCCGACATTGCTCTTGGTAATCGTACCGGCGAGTGCGCCCGTTCCAGCACCAACAGCACCACCTACTAAAGCACCTTTCCCATACTCCGAGTACTTGTTTGGTTGGGCGGCATATTCCTCGCCTAACTGCTTGCACCGCTCAACCGCGTAATCGATCTGCTCGGAACTTAAGCGCTGATAGTGCTCGTTCGGATAGAGCACCGGCGAGGAGCTACTCGCGGCACACCCGGAGAAGAACGGAACCAGAGCAACACAGACTAAGAAACGTTTCACCGAAGCCTCCATATCTATCGTCGATTGGCGTTCCGAGGGTTCTGCTCAGCTGCCAGAGGGCAAAGGCAGAAGCACCTTCCGAAGTCCTGCAAGTGACTCGTCAACGAGTATCCTGGACCCTGGGGCAGTTCCGTATGATGAGGCTCAGTGTCCTCGGAGCTTGCAGGGTGAGGAAACTTTTAGCGGACCGAGACGACAATACGGGTATGGAAAAGTGTCTCGGTACATTGGCCGTCGTTCAAAAAGGCGCAGGCGGGGAAGCGGTGCCCCATTCTCATTTCGAGGAGCCGCTTGGCTCGTGTGTAAGCAACTCATGCGGGAACAGTCGTCGGTGGGGAGACGCCTCCCCAGAGGTACAATGCTTGGCCGCGCAAACGTTGGTCGCCACTGCGAGGGCGGAAGGTATGAGTGACGAGCAAGCAGCATTGGTTCTTGCGATCGTTCGCGCCGAATCCGGCTTCAATCCCGACGCTGCGGCGCGCACCTCCTCCGCCAGCGGGCTAGGTCAGTTTATCGACAGAACCGGCGCCGCCTACGGCCTGACTAATGCCAATCGCTTCGATCTCAAAGCGGGAGCCCGAGCGGTGGTGCTTCACGTCAAAGATCTACTGGGGGCGATGAGAAACAAGACGGGAGGAGGAGACGATTTCTCGCTCCTCTACGGTCTCTACCATGATGGCCCAAGCCTCCGGTCTGGCGGTGTCGCCATCGGTACTGCGGTCGTTGTGCCTTGGCAAGAGCGATTCAAACTCTGGCTTGAGAAGCAGCGCTAGTTCGACTTGGCAGTATCCATCCGCATTGCGAAGGAGTCCTCGATACTGCTTGCGCAGAAAAAGACCGTTGCACTTGATTGGCTGTCGCTGCTTCTTGAACGTGAGATCGATGCTCACAAGGAACGTGCCGTGGAAAAATATCGTGCACCCACATAGAAGCTTAGTGAGCTGAAGTGAGCATTCTTGGGAACCGTATCGAGAGAACTTCCCATCCCCCTGAAATAGCTCGCTTAACATCCCCGATAGTTGGGGATTGTAGCTGCCAGGAGACTTTCTAGAATGCGTAGAGACGCGGACAGGCGCTAGAGCAGAACGGGGAGCCCATTGTTAGAATCTTTCTTGATGAAAGGTGTGCAAAAATGACCAATCCGCTACGCGCCTTTCTTTCAGCCTTCGAAGTGGCCGGATTTTTGCGACCGGGCAGGCGCTGGCCGCGTAAGAGGCTAATATTACCCCTTTAATTCCCTGGCCACTAGTGTTTTGCTGGCCAAGCAGGACGATCGCTGCCATAGTGGTTCGATTGGCCAGAAACGGGCGTGAGAATGCGAGCTGCTGCCGTAACGCTTTAAATTTAATACCGAATTTATTGGCCAGCTCCACGGAATCTGGCCAAGCCTGCAATGAGAACACTTTCTCAACTAAAGCAAAGTCTTTATCAAGTACCGACGCAAAAGCAGCGTCTCATGCACGACCTGGCGGAGAGCAAGGGGCGGCAGGCGATGTTTATCAATCAGTCGCCCGAGATACTCGAACGCTTGATGCACTACGCGATAATCGAATCGGTGCGCGCCTCGACTAGCATGGAAGGAGTAGTCGTGCCGGAGACTCGACAACTCGACGAAATGGTGCGAGACGCAAAATGGAAGCCGAAAAATCGAGATGAGCAAGACGTGCTCGCCTATCGAAATGCCCTTAACTACGTCTTCGAGGAAGGAACGAGACTTAAGCTAAGCACCGAAACGATTTTGTCCCTAAGCAAGATATTGTGGGCACACGACCCCGAGCTTGCGCGACTGAAATCCGAAGACAATGAAATCGCTCTGGTCTATCCGGATGGTACCAAAGTAAGCCGGTTCAAGCCGCCGAGTGCATCAGAGACGCCGGAACTCCTCGAACGAAGCTGTGTGCTCTATAACGATTTAATAGAGAACAGCGAGTATGTCGATCACTTGGTAATCTCTGCGTTCATACTTGATTTACTTTGCATCCACCCTCTTGCGGACGGAAACGGTCGATTAGCCCGCTTGTTGCACGTCATGCTGCTCGTGAAGGCCGATTATCAAGCGATTCGCTTTGTCTCTCATGAAGGACTAATTGAGAGAGATAAAGAAGAGTATTACGACGCTTTATATCAAAGCTCGAAGGGCTGGAACGAGGGACAGCACAAACCGAATGCGTGGATGAACTTCTCTCTGGGCAAGCTGTATTTAGCGTTTAAACGTTTTGAGTCACAAGTTACGGAAGCACAAAAAACATTTGCCGACTCGATTAGAAGGTCTGAGAGTTCTCAGGTCGCACAGATGCTCGAGGCAATTACACCGGGGCAGAGCTTCGACAGAAACTACATTGAAACAAAAAGCAAGGTTTCCGGCCGCACAACTCGCCGCGTAATAGGAGATTGGATAACACAAGGCCGCCTTCTCAAGGTAGGTGCCGGACGAGGTGTGCGCTACAAGAAGTTGAGGTAAGCCTATATTGCCCAACCGCGAAAATCAGTCTCATATTCGCTCCGAGTTTTGAGACATCGGTGCTTCGTGTTCAAGGAGACTCAGTCCGCTCGCCTCATAAGCGTACTGTCGATACGCATGGTAATCGGAGAATTCCGCAGGGCAAATCCGGCAGAACTTGCGGCGATTTCCTAACGGGAAACACCAGCACATGATCGCTTAGCTGCAGCGCGTCCTCAAGATAGTGCAGGACGCAGACGATGCTGCAGGCGAGGCGCTTGCGGAGCTCCCTGATATAGGCATAGAGCGAAGGAGAAAGGTTTAGCATATACGCCTCATAGAGCTTCTGACCGAGGCCGCCTTCGGTGCCGACGAACATCTCCGCTACCACGGTAACTACCGCATTGCGAAGGAGTCCTTGAAATCTGGAGTGCGCAA
>JAGRAW010000338.1 GCA_020434415.1 Bdellovibrionales bacterium | reverse complement strand
GGTTCATTCTAACTGAAGCCAGCAACCGAAGCCGATACCTGCCGGCTTCGGTTGCTCTACGCTCAGCACTTCCTGCAACATCCGGCAGCCCGGAAGGCACACTGCCAGTATCGATGGAAAATCCTAGGAACGACCCTCCCGCCAACTGCTGCAAACGGGAAAGCTTGTACACGTTGAACGATTAGTCGGATCGCAGCACACGGTCTTCTCCCAGCAAGTGAACCCGTGCTCGTCGACCCAAATCTCTACGCCCGGAGGCGGGGGCTCATGGGTGAGCGGCTCCACCTCGAATTCTTGCGATGCTGGAAACGCGAGAGCGAAGCAGGTCACTGCCAAGAATGCCGCTCCTGCCAGTATCGCGTATCTTAGGTCTGATACTACTACCGGATGCTCCATGTCGTAGCTAACGGCCCCAAATGGGGTATGCTTGATGCCTGGTCGCAACAGTCACTATTAATTCAATCGTCAGGCGAACTCTTGACAAAGCAAGTTGCTACCCCCGCGGATAAGGCTGCAAGCTCTTGGCCATCTACCCTGACTTTCTCTATCAGGTTTGCTATCGTCCCCTCTCCTCTTTGAGATGCCTTTCATAGGAGCAAGAAACGCGCATTCCGGTAGAACTTGCGTTCTCCCGGGATGCGAACGCTTTGGGTTTTTGTTGGTGGGCGCTCCACTCGTCTTCTCCGGTTCGCCGAATCGCGGACAGGAGAAGACGAGTTATTCCTTTTCCACGGAGCAAACCCATGCAACCGCCAGCTCATCTCCTAGCCGCATTTGCGGTCAATATCCCTTGCGATCGACTCCTCCGGCGTCTGGTAGAGATAAAGCCGCAACTAATTTCGGCCACCTGCAGCCCCGACACCATTCGCTTGATCGACGAGCTAATCGTCCAGTGCCGCGTCGGTGCGTGCCATGTAGCGCAGTACATCTTCGGAGCCAAGCTACTCGTTCAGCAGGGAACCGAAGAAGATTTCGACATTGCGCGCGATTTGCTGATCGGGATGTTACCGGTATTGTTGTTCGATTGCTGTTCGCAAATAGATCGCCAATGTGCGGATCGCCGTGACGGATGCGGTGTGCCTTTCGGCCCTGAAGTCACCGTCGCACGGGAGATGCTGGTGCAATTGAACCAGCAGGGACTTCCTTGCCCGCCTGACTTCTTCCGTAGCCCTCAGTGCCTGAAAACGCTGGAGCAAGTTGCAAACTATTTTGAACGCGAAACAAAACAGGTCGTGCTGGAGCGAGACCGTCCGCTCGTTCAGCGCTATGTCGATACGATCCGCACAACGCTCTCCCTCGTGGAAACACTTTGGTAGCGCAAACCGGGCGTCAAGGTTCTGAGCGTTCGCCCCGCTCCTTCCCACTCACGCCGGCGATCTCGCGAGGCTGGTGTGCTGCGGGTATAACGTACGCGGGTGCACCTGAACGGCTACCAGTGCCGTTCGACCCCGCTCATAGCCTTGCCGTGCGAATTTGCCCAGCAACATCATGTATGTTATGAGTCGACCTCTCTCCGAGCTTACGGCCACCGTGCCGCCGCGTTCTTTTTTCTCATAGCTCCAATGGGTTAGATGTCATAACGACTGCGGAGCCTTGTGGACTTGCCCTCCGGTCTCGAAGAGCTCGCCCCTGCGGCGACCACACCTCTATACGCTCGTCCAGACACTCGCAAGCTTTCCCCGAGCTTGGCACAGAGCCCCTACAAGCTTCCGCAGGAAGACAGAATGCAATGGTTTAGGCAGGTATCCCTGCACCGAGCATGCCTCGGTTTCATGTTCTCGTTTTACGAAAGGATGTGCCGTGACTGCAACGCAGAGCGGACACGTGCGCTGCCTCCAAGGGCGCGTACACATCGACAACACCTCTTCTTCTTCCTTGCTCCCGAAGCTATGGAAGGCTCACCAACGGTTCAACGGACAGCGATCCGGAGGTGGTGTGCGGGACTTTACCCGGACATTCATGAAGGCCCTACGGGGAACGCTCCCGGTTCCCGCTGCTGGTACCGAGGGTGCACAGGCTCTTGCAGCCTACACGCGTGTGATGCTGGCCTTAGGCGCTCAAGCTGCCCCCGATTTTTTCAATAAGGCATCAGGACCGTTCAGGAGTGACAAATCGCTTCGAAGCGTCGTGCTTCAGTTTCAGAAGCGACAAGCAGAGAAAGTAGCCGATCTTTCGAAACTGCCGGAGGACGAGGAGACTGATGCGGATCCTCCCGTTGTACGCGAGCACCGACGTAAGCGAGCGGAGGAGCTTGTCTCCGATTGCGACCTGACACTGAGGTGCGTAGAGCTCTTCGCGGCTCACGAGTGGTGGCCGTTCGCGGCGCTCAAATCGGCTAATCAAGCGGCCGGATCCTACTACTATACCGAGCTGCTGAAGCAGGCGGTAGCGCACGTAGCGTCTTATGTCGAATTGAGAATCCTCGATACGGAAGCTGAGCTGATCCGACAGTTACGGATTCAGGCATGGACAGCACAAAGCGACGATCACCACCGTTACTTTGTGTCGGTCCGCCCGACCTATGTTCGTGCCGAACACAGCGGTTCGATTCGAGGACATGCCGGTCGCTTGACCGGCCGCACCTTGGCACCGAAGTATCTGACTTGGCTGCGTGAGAACACGCAATTGGTGAAGTGGCGCACACCCGATGCTGAATTCGTCGATCTCGACGACGAAGCGAAAGGCAGAGTCGCCGCCGCACCCGAGCGGAAACGCACAGCCGTCGAGCTTGCAGAGCTGCTGCGGGCCAATCCGGAACTGGCGCTACTCGATCGAATCCACGGTGATTTCGATTCTGACGAAAGCGGATTCGTCATTCGCCGTAGGGGCCGTCTGTTGTCGGATAACGAAGTGAACTTCACGACCTACACTGAGCCGGAAGCCGTCCATCACCCTCGCGGATTTGTCTTCTCGGCGCCGCAGTCGATGGAAAGTTGGAAGGATCTCCAACCCGGTGGAGTGAACACTGACCTTTGGACGGTCTCTCTTCTTCTGCCGACAGAAGATGGGGGAAGCGAATGGACGAAAGTTGCGTTTCATCCCGATAAGCGACTGCAGGCGATGTATAAGCTTGAACGCCAGGGAAAAGCGTTTTGCGGTCAGTATCGCGATCCCCATACGAATCGGGTACGGACACTCAGTTTCTCCGGAATTCGACTGAGATTCTCGGGCGTCAGATTGATGCAGGGCAAAATCGAGTCCGCATCGGTGTATCTCGACTTCGTGGTTTCACGAAGTCGAAGAAAGCAAAGCAGTCGGGCGACAAAGGCCGAATGGGTCAAACCACGAAAGGCTGACCCCGTTCAGCTCTCTCGATTGCGTTTGGTGCCTCAGACAAGAGTCGGCACGGTTGTTTTTGACCCACAGAGCTTCGCCTGGGTTACTTGCGGCACGGTGGAAGAAGGCAGCTTCGTCAAGAATGGGTCTGGATTTCGCACGCGCCTCATCAACCCGCTCGGACAACTTGTCGATGAAATTCGCCGCCAAGAGCGGATCATCAGAGACAAGAAGGATAGCTCCGGCGGCATGCCGAGGGGTCGACAGTTTGCGCCCAAAGCACACGAACGACTTCGGAATCTGCGAGATCAGTTGCGCCGGGCTGGCGTAGCAGATGTCGTAAGCTTTCTCCTAGGAAAGGAGGTCGTTCTGAAACGCCGCGGCGGTAGTACCGAGCATGCACGAGGACGGCTGGGAGCGTCGGTCGAGGTGGTAGTCATTGCTTCCGCCGATTATGAAAAGGTATTCGGCGGGCAAGCTTCCAGTCTCAATCGACAGCGTGCGAATTACGCGGTCGCGACTGTGAACGAGTTGCTGAAGCGTTCTCTGGAGGAACAGGGCATTAAGGTCCTGGAGGTCAAACGGTACGGATACTCGCTTCAGTGCTCGAAGTGTGGAGCGCTTGGTCTTCGCTACTACCTTAGCAAGCCGCGTTCCGGCCCACGCGAGTTGGTCTTTTCCCCGAGCGGGAACAAATTCGCTTGCGGTGCTTGCGCTACGGTGGAAGTGGATGCCCGGTACAACGCGAGCAGCACCTTGCTGCAAGCCTGCACACAGCCGGAATTTTTGCTTCCTTACCGAAAATTCCGGGCGCTGGACTCCTCAGCTCGATCTGAGTGGACCCAGCAGCAGGAAGCGGTACTGCGACCCCTAATTTTAAAAGCCCTCGGGCTTTGCTAGCGTTTTCCGTCCTGCACCGTCATCTCTTGACGGTGCAGGACACTTTCTGCCTTCCTGGGGACTGATCTTTTTCAAACTGTCCTGGGTGTTACTGTTACTCCTTGCCCTTCCTACGCGTGCACGCACGGTAGCAACGGCAGGGAAAACGGAAAGACTGGTTCTTTCATGGTTTTCACTTCGCCGAACGCTGCGGAGAACAGCAAGTCGGGACATGCGACCCGACCGTGAAGGGGCTATAAGCTGCTTCATTGCTCCGCTATGTGCCGTGGACGAGGTGCACTCTGACGACTTCACCCGGCGTGGGAGGCTCACCCCTCCGGCTTCCGGTTTCGCTTCTACAGCGAGCGTCAGTCACACGGCAGACTACCATTCTACGCGTGCTCCTGACCGTTTTTGCGGCGGGTTTGCGTGTGGTGGGAGGGACTTAGCCCGCAACGGGTGTGGGTCACTCCTAAATAGGTGGTAGGCGCACCTCAGAAGCTGATTGATAACGACGTCGCTTAGGTGTGGGTCACTCCTAAATAGGTGGTAGGCGCACCATGTTAGCTCTCCTCTCCGTCTCTGCTGAATGGTGTGGGTCACTCCTAAACAGGTGGTAGGCGCACCTTAT
>JAGRAW010000337.1 GCA_020434415.1 Bdellovibrionales bacterium | reverse complement strand
CGCATGCTTGCAGCGATTTCTCAACTAACGCGCGAACGATCGCATGCTGCAGCGATGCGGAAAGATCATTTACCGTCTGTGGTTCGCGGGCCTCCTCACCCAATTGGTGTATCAGCCGCTGCACGGCAGTTTTGAGGCCGCTAAAGCTAAAGCTCGTCGGATCATCAGCAACGCCTACCGGCAGCTTGAAGCGCGTGGGATCTCCGTCCTTCGCGCGTGCTGACAGCTGAGGCCCCCCAGGGTACGGAAGCCCTAAGAGCGTCGCCCCTTTGTCGAACGCCTCTCCTGCGGCATCGTCACGCGTCTTTGCGATTACCGTGTAATCCCCCAAGCCTCGCATCAGCACGAGCATCGTGTGCCCCCCCGAAACTACCAAGGCCAGAACCGGCCACTGCGGACGTTCGTCCGGCGGAAGTAGTTCACCGGCAAGCAAATGCCCCTCGATATGATGAACAGCAAGCAGAGGCACACCTCGAGCATGGGAAAGCGCCTTGGCGTAACAAAGGCCGACGAGTAAGCAGCCCTTCAACCCTGGTCCACGAGTAACGGCGATTGCCGACACGGTATCGAGCGAAGCACCCGCGAGACGGAGCGCTTCCTCCACCATCAACGGTACATTTATCAGATGCGCCCGCGAGGCAAGTTCCGGAACCACACCGCCGTACGGTTGGTGCAACTTTGCCTGGCTGGAAATAAGGTCAGCTTTGAGATAGGTCCCGACAGGAGCCCCGCTTAAGAACGGCTCTACGTCGAGCACCGCTACCGCGGTCTCGTCGCAACTGGTCTCAATCGCAAGGAGCATCGCCCAGACCTACAGGCGCTTCAAGTAGCGAGCTATTGCGAGCCGCTCGTTGATACTCATGAAACGAAAATACGGCCAAGGACAAAGCATGGGATTGCGTAGCTCACCGCTGGGCGTCTGACCGGTGAATAGATACTCGGCAATCTGCCTTTCATCCCAACCTGCCAGCCCCTCTTCACTCGTGCCGCGGATATCCGGTCCTAAGATAGGAAATCGCTGATCCGGCTCCGACGCCGCACCGGTCAAGGCACCCCATGTCCAGCCGCTTGGTTCGTCCTCGGTTCTCCTTTCGGCGTACTCTTGACGTCCCGAATCCGAGAGCACGGCTTCGACGTCCCTCTGTTCAGCTTCGCTCGTGCCTTGATCAGGAATGACCAACCCTGCCAAGGCGCCTACTGCAGCAAACAAGTTCCGCGAAGTGTCCGGAGCACCGCCTGCATACGGCACATCATCGCCGAACATACCAGCCGCACCCGTGTGACAGCGTTTACAGCCGCCTACCGTATCGGCAAGGTAACGTCCATAGTGGTGAGTGGGCTTCTCCGGCAATACCGGCACGTAGCCGGCCACTTCGGCGTGACGGGAAACAAGGCCCCAGCGTCGGCGCTGAAATTCACCGAGCTCGCGACGCGGCACCTCTTTGCGTACAGGATCTTGCGCGAGCAAATAGACCGCCATGGCCTGAGCGTCGCGATCGGAAATCCAGCGATACCCGGCGTGCAGATCCAAGGAAAGCGCACGTCCATCTTGTCCGATTGAAGCGCGTACCGCACGAATCACATCCGCGAGCCCCCAGGCGCCGATGCCGGACTCCCTATCAGGCGTGATATTGGGCGCTTGCACTTCTCCGTAGCGGTCATGCATCACTCGACCGCCGGCAAGCGGCGATTCAGGATCGCTCGGTTTTACTCCGTGACAACTGCCGCACGCACCAACCCCCCGTACCAAATGCCGGCCCCGCGCATATAACTCCTTGGCTTCTTCCGGATTCGGTAAGGGCAATGCCTCAGCTGCATCAAATTTGCTGTAGACCTCCACCGCATACCAGGGCTGGACGTCCTCACCCCCTTCTTGCCCACCTTCTCGCGCTACGGGCGGAACTTCCGCTTCATCCGAGGGCGAAGGCTCCTGCGGCTGCCAGCAGGCCGTCGTGCCCAAAAGGAGCCAGGCCCCCAACAAGACTCGAGCAGGGTGCTGAAAAGCCCGTTTCGGCAATCTGCTGGAGAACCGAGCACCACGAATCGCCAGGCTCAGTAACGGTGTGCTCATCGTTGGCTCCGCTGTCGTCACCGCTACTATTCAACCTTGAGCGTGAAAAACAGCGTGTTCCGCCCACGACGCACGAGCAACAGCACCGGGCTTTTCGGCTGTACCTTCGAGGCCAGCTCACGAAACTCCCTTGGACTATTGACCGGGGTAGAGTTCATTTCGAGAATAATATCCCCCCGGCGCATCCCGGCTTCCGCTGCGGCGCTTTCCATGTCGACATTGCTCACCACAAGTCCTTCAGTCGCATCGACGCCAAGGCTTCGCGCGATATCCGGAGTAAGTTCTTGCACGGTGAGACCGAAATGAGATTCCTCGACGACCTTCGCTTCTATCTCCGGCACCTGCTCGTCTTTGAGCTCTTGAATTTGTACCGATAAGGTTTTTCGCGCACCGTCACGAATGATTTGAACGGCCACTTCTTTGTCTACCTCCGTTTCCGCCACCATCAACGGTAGATCGTCATTCTCTTCCACAGGATGTCCGTCATATTCTATGATGACGTCTCCACGGCGGAACCCGGCTTTCTCGGCAGGACTTCCAGGCACGACGTCAGCGACCAAGGCTCCGACCACATCCTTGAGCTTCATGACTTGGGCAACTTCCGGGGTCACCGGCTGAATCAACACCCCTAGCCAACCGCGTGTGACCTTGCCGTGCTCCTTCAACTGCGAAATGACGCTCTTCGCCAAGTTGATTGGAATCGCGAAGCCAATGCCGATGTTGCCCGCCATGCCAAAACGGGACGGGCTGAAGATCGCCGTGTTCACGCCAATTACCTCACCGTCTACGTTGAACAACGGTCCCCCTGAGTTTCCGGGGTTAATGGAGGCATCGGTCTGGATAAAATTATCATACGGCTTACCCCCTTGAATCCGCCGCGAGGTCGCCGACACAATACCCACCGTCGCGGTGTGGCCGAGTCGAAAAGGATTGCCGATCGCGATGACCCAATCACCGGGACGAAGATGGTCAGAATCCCCGAGCGGCACCGCCGGTAGCTTCTCTTTGCGATTGACTTTGATCAACGCCAGGTCGGTTTTCTCATCGCTACCGACCAGTTCGGCCGTATAGGTCTGCTTATCGTCACGGAAGCTGACGATAATTTCCGTCGCCTTATCCACCACATGATGATTGGTAACGATGTAGCCGTCTGGATGAATCACGAACCCGCTTCCTAAGCTAGTGAAGCGTTTGAAGCGCTGCTCCGGCATCTGAAAGAAAAAGTCGAATGGTGACATCTCACCCGGCTGCCCTTCCTGCGGCCCCTGCATTGCAGGTCCGGCGGGATCGGCTTTTCCCTCCGTGCGAATATTGACGACAGCTTGCCCCAGCACCTCGATTGCGGGAGCAAAGCTCGGAAGTTCGATTTTAGGAATCTTGACGGGAGATGACGCAGTTCCCTCCAACCAGAGGCTGCCTGCTTTGTTCGCAACATTGCTGCTGCCTGCGATCCCATCCCGCGTTGCGGGCGGCATGCCATCATCCTGGGCTGTAGCCAAGCTGGAAGCACCTAGGACCCCGGCCATCAAAGCGAGCGTTAGCCATCGACGCGTCTGAAACATTGCTCTTCCTGATTGTTTGCTCGATCCACTCGAGCGACTGTTGGCGAAAATAAAAACCTTGGTAGCGATCGTCCTTCCCTTTTTAGCAGCCCTTGGGGCAAGTTGTCGGATACCTCATCCTATCTGCTGCCGCTTTTTTACGTATGCCATGCGCAGACTCGACAGTATCTCTGCCATCAAACGCTCCTCCTGGGCAGTCAAATTCCCCCGTGTCTTCTCTTCGAGGATGGCGATGATGTCTACGGTTTGACGGGCGGCGTCGAGATTTACATGCATGGCGTTCGAATCCGGATGCGGCATTTCGCCCATCATCATCATCGCCTGCGTAGCAAGGCTGACTAGGAAGCTCGGAAAATCGAGCGTAGGCGCATAATCAGGGCTTCCCATTTCGGCTTCGCCCGTTAACTCGGTCGCCTCGCCTGTAGGACGAGGCGGACGTTCGGCACGAGGCTGCTCTTGCATCCGCTCCCGCTTCTCCGAAGGCGCTGATTCAGCACGGAGGTCACCAGCTTCGGTAAATCGACGCTTATCAACAACCCGAAATCCTCGGGGATCCTGACTTTCATCCTCCATCCGACATGACTCCAAAAATCAGACGCTTTACCAGCTAAGTACTTGCACGTTTTGCTCACACCCTCGAACGGCGGATTCTACGGGCCGAATTTGCAGGTGTAGGGGTCCCTATGCCCAATATGCCCTAACGCCCAATATGAACGTCGGCGATACCTACGACCTGGCATGGGCCAAGAATATCGGTCAGAGCCGACGAGTAAGACGAACCTACCCCCGCTCAGTATCAATAGGGGTATATACAGATGTACGCTATGATGAATCAACAAAAGACCTCGCTGAGCATGCAAATTCTTAACGCAGACACTCGGGATTTATACCCGCGATTAGTCCAGTGGTTCGACGAATTTCCCCGCGTCTTGGTAGCGTTCTCTGCCGGCGTTGATTCCACCCTCGTGCTCAAGGCAGCCGCTGACTCCAAAGGAGCCTCCAAGGTCACGGCGATTACCGCCCGAAGTCCCTCTTTAAGGAGCGACGAGTTCGAGCTTTCGACAGAGCTCTGCAAACTCCTGGGGGTCGCTCAGCTTGTCCTCGATACCAATGAACTCAGCAATCCGCTGTACCAAGCGAACCGCGGAGACCGTTGCTACTTTTGTAAA
>JAGRAW010000336.1 GCA_020434415.1 Bdellovibrionales bacterium | reverse complement strand
CATCTTGAGATCTGCAGTCATCGTGTTGAATGACCGGACCAGCACGCTAAGCTCGTCATCCCCGACCTCCGGAATCTGGTGGTCGAGATTGCCGTGCGCGACCTGCTCGGTGCCCTCGGCCAGCAAGCCAATCGGGACGGAGAGATCTCGAGCCAAATAGAAACCGACCCACACTGCACCGAACACAATCAGGAGTGTCACGACGACCAAGGTTAGAATATAGCTCGATGCGATCGGTCGGCGGTATGACTTGAGCTCCTTGTAGTCATCGTACGCGTTGATCACCGTGCCAAGTGCTCGGGCCAACTCAGGCAGCACCCAGTGTGTCGCGATCAGCACATGTCTTGGCGGCGCAAGCACAGGCGGCGCTGCTTGTGGCTCCGAGCTGAAACTCTGGCCTTGCCGGCGATAGGGCAAAGAACCGGTCAGTGAATGTTCCAAGGAATAGTGAAGCGGTGCGTACCCCCGAAGGAATTCACCATCTATTGACTGCTCGGGATTCACCACTGCCTCCCCGTTCAGCAAGGCACGGCGCACCAGCGTGAGGTTCGGGCCAGGCAAGGTGACGAGGTTACGTCGTGCTTCGAGGCTGGATGAGCCCGCAATCACCTTCCCGTGCTGATCGACAAGGGAGAGATCAAAGAGCCCGAGCTCTTCCCGTTTGGTCTCCAAGTAGTGCTCAATGAGACGCTGGGCTTCTGGCTGCGCGAAGGCAGCATCATTAACTCCTGCGGCGCTTGCCACGTGAGGATACAGCTCTTCCAAGCCTTGGGTAAGCCGCCTGGTGTAACGGTAGACCGCAGCCTCGGTCGATTCATAATGATAGCGAGCGACGCCCAAGGCGCCGTCGACGGATGAGACAATTTGCGGGGAGAACCATTCTTGAAGTCCCCGCTCCAGCATGCCCTTCGCAATCAAGAAGAGTAAAACGGTGGGAATCATCGAAAGACCGACGAATGCCACAACCAGTCGGCTTCGCAGCCGTGCTCCCAGGATGTTCTTGCGGCGGTCGAGCACCAGTTTGACGAGATTTTTTACGACGAGAAAGCCCAACACCATCACCACGATGATGTTGAGGTTAATCAAGAGGAAGAAGCCGAGGTTGCTCGTTAGTGTACGCTCGGCTTCGATATCCGGCATTTCTTGCTGCAGGTACAGCGCCACACCGATGGAGACACTGAGCACGGCCAGAAGCGAAAGGACGCCGAGACTAAGTATTTTTGTCCGCTTAGGCATCGAGCGTTACGCTAGTCCTCATAGAGCGGGAGTTGTGCGTCTACTTGTTTGGTCTTGGGAACACTCCGATCGAAATACATATAAGCGCGAGGAGTGGCCTCACGTCCTCGCGGCGTCCGACGAAGAAACCCCTGTTGGAGGAGGTACGGCTCGTAGACATCTTCGATGGTATCTTTCTCTTCGTGTATGGCAGCAGCTAAAGTCTCGACGCCGACGGGACCCCCGGCAAATTTGTCGATGATCGTCGTGACCAGCAGGCGATCCATGGTGTCCAGTCCTTCACTGTCGATGTCGAGCAATGCCAACGCCTCGGCGGCGACAGAGCCTTCGATCACGCCGGAAGCACGTTCCTGAGCGTAGTCACGGACCCGTTTCAGTAAGCGATTCGCGATGCGCGGAGTGCCGCGGGAGCGCTTGGCAATTTCGTAAGCGCCGTCGTTGGTAATGGGAACGGCGAGAATGCCGGCAGAGCGCGTCACTATCCGGGCAAGTTCGTCGCTGCTGTAAAACTCGACCCGCTCCACGATACCGAAGCGATCTCGAAGCGGTGCCGTCAGGAGGCCGGTGCGGGTAGTTGCGCCGACCAACGTGAAGGGCTTCAGATTGAGTTTGACAGAGCGAGCCGACGGACCCTGACCGATGATGATGTCGATCTTGAAATCCTCCATCGCAGGATACAGGATTTCTTCGACCACCCGGTTCATGCGGTGGATCTCGTCGATGAACAAGACATCACCTTCGCCCAGGCTTGATAGAATTGCCGCAAGGTCTCCAGGACGCTCAAGCACCGGTCCTGAAGTCGCTTTTAGCTCGACACTGCGCTCATGAGCGATGACTTGCGCCAAGGTAGTCTTACCGAGGCCCGGCGGACCGTGGAGCAGCACATGGTCTAGCGGTTCATTGCGGCGTTTGGCTGCTGCAATAGAAATATTCAGATTCTCGAGCAGCCGCCGCTGCCCGATATATTCGGCGAGGCTGGCAGGCCGGAGACTGTTTTGAAAGGAGTCTTCCTCCGTAGCACCCCGATAGAGCACGCCTCGCAGTACCAAGCCTTCCGAGGTATCCTGCTCATCTTCCAGGCTTCGATCTTCCATTTTGCACTACTCCTGTCGCACCCTGCCAATTGGACGACCAACCCTGGGGCTACTTTGGCGGTCGACTTCCAAACTGCCTCTCTCTACATGCGAGCGAGGGCCAGGCGAAGCACTTCACCAACGTCCTCTACACTTTGCCCTTGCAGCGCTTCTTGTACTGCGCACCGTGCTTTGTCTTCCGAGAACCCAAGCTTTTGCAGCGCCAGTACGGCATCGCCCTCGAGCGGCGCGCCCTCCTTCGGTCTGTCATACCTACTTTGTTCGACGGCACCCGAGAGCGTTACTGAACCGCCGAAAGCAAGTTGCGTCACCTGCTCACGCAATTCGACAATAATTCGCTCGGCGGTTTTTTTGCCGATGCCGGGAACACCGGTGAGCGTAACTAGGTTGCCCTCGGCGATACTGCTCAGCAAGCGTTCTGCACCGACCGCCGAAATGATTCCCAGCGCGAGACGGCAGCCAATTCCTTTTACCTTCTGGAGTAGGAGGAACACCTGACGCTCGAGCTTTGTGCCGAAGCCATACAATGTAATCGAGGTCTCACGAACGTCGGTGTGGACGACCAACGTGAGTGGGCTTCCCGTGGCCGGTCCGGCAGCGAGAACGCTCGCAGTAACCAATACCGTGTAGCCTACGCCGTTGACGTCCAGCAGCAGCACCTCACCGTCGACCTCGACGAGCGTTCCCTGTAACCGGCCAATCATTTGCCTTCGCTCTCTTCAAATTCGCAGTTGGCGGAAACACTCAACACATCGTCGAGATCTTCAAGTGCTTCGAGCAACCGGATAATCTTTTCTGCGGTTTCTCCGTGGACCGGGTTTCTCGTTTTCGGCAGATACTGGATCTCCGCCATTTCGAGCGACACCAAGCCCTGAAGGGCGACTTTCAATGTATGGAACTCCTTTGTCGGACAAGTGAGTTCCCAGACATCGCCTTCATCGACGATATCTTCAGCACCCGCCTCGAGCGCCGCTTCCATCAGAGCTTCTTCGGCAATCGCTTCCTTTTTGACTGCAAAAAGCCCCTTCTTGTCGAACATCCAGGCGACGCAGCCGTTTTCGCCGAGCGTGCCACCGGCCTTGGTAAACGCGTGACGAATTTCACCGACGGTGCGGTTCTTGTTGTCGGTCAGTACTTCGACGAGCACTGCAGTACCGCCGGGTCCATAGCCCTCATAGGTCAGCTCTTGTGCTTCATCGCCTTTGAGTTCTCCGGTCGCCCGTTTAATCGCGCGGTCTATATTATCGTTGGGCATATTGACCGCTTTCGCCTGGTCGATGGCGAGACGCAGCCGAGGATTTCCGTCCGGATCGCCACCGCCCTCACGAGCAGCAACGGCGATCTCATGAATGCAGCGGGTGAAAATTTTCCCGCGCTTCTGATCCGCAACCCCTTTCTTCCGCTTAATCTTGCTCCACTTTGAATGGCCAGCCATAGCCGACTACCTGTCCCCTCCCTCAGTTTTCACGCCGACGGCGCGTTACGATTAGTAGAAGTTGTCTCCAACTATACAAAGATGGGTGCCACCTTCCATCCCGACCCCGCTTTCCTAAGCTCGAGGATTTATGAGCGCTCTACAGAATTCATTTTGGGATGAGCTCAGGAAGCTGTCCCAAAATATGAAAAGCAACCGCTCCACAAATGCCCAGTTGCGGACGCGTTCCGGAAACGGTGCTCGCCCATGGTGGTCAGAGACGACGACTCCGAATAAGGTAGCAACCGTTTGCGTCTTTACGACAGCCCCTTGGGGCTGCGACCCGAACTCGAGTACCTGGATTGTACGTGAGTCGGGGAATTAATTTATACAGAAAATTGCCAGTTTTTGCGAATGCTGTTTTAGGCTGGCATCTCCCACGTTTTCCAAGTATTTCTCTCGGCTTAATGGGATCGACAACCAGAAATTCGGGCCGCCGGCCCCAGGGGGCGCGCACTCAGAAGCGCGGCTCCCGGAGCGCTCCGAACGGAGGACGCAATGGGGCTGCCGCTAAGCAGAACCAGGCAGCTCCCAAACGGCCCCGCTTTCGCTTCCTGCGCGGCTTCGTTGTGCTGCTCTTTCTTCTGGGCGTTGCCGCCGCCTTCGGCTCGATTGAGATGCGTAAGGCGGTTATAACCCGGGTCCGTGCCCGAGCAGCAGTGTCGAGCAGCATGGTCTTCGGGAGGCCGTATGCGCTCTCGCGTGGGCTGTCACTCAAGCAGGTGCGGCTCACCAGTCGACTCCAGCGTCTCGATTACCGACAGGTATCTACAGACCCGTCGCAGCCCGGCGAATATCGACTCCGCTCCAACCGCCTCGATCTGTTCGTGCGGGACGCAAAGCTGCCGCGTGGCTTCGAGCAAGAGGCCCTGCCGGTGCGCTTGGACTTGGATGGAAGCGGTCGGATTACGGATATTCGGGATGCGAAGTATAATCGGGAGCTCAAGCATGTCTGGTTGGAGCCGGAGGTGTTGTCGCTCCTCGGCGAGGACGCCACCCGTGCGGTAACC
>JAGRAW010000335.1 GCA_020434415.1 Bdellovibrionales bacterium | reverse complement strand
CTATGGCGTGGATCCCAATTCAGATCCTTAGGGTTTTGCCTAATAAATAGCCCATTCATCCCTTATATGAAGAGGACTAGTGGCCGGGGCAGACACTCGAAGCATTAACCTGAACTACGACGCCGGATCTGATCTGCAACTAGAAGAAACCCTGCCAGCAATGTCACCGAGAGCATCGGAGCGAAGTGCTTCGCTTGAATGCCGCCGAGCATGCCGACAACAAGCAGGTACAGAACCTGAGCACTGTAAGTCCAGCATGCTGCAAGAGGATACACGGAATCGAGCGAAGTGGTGTCTCTCCGCTTGAGACGGAGTAGCCCATACAGAAGGATCGGACTTAACCAAAGACTTGCAGCGAAAACTGCCACGAGAAGTTGGAGCAGAGCGACGGGATGTTCCTTGAGGGTTTGAAACGCGACTTTCTTGCTCAATCGAATAAACGAACAGACTTCAACGTTCTGTGTGCGCTGATAGTCGGAAATCTTCCAGAAATTCAACTGGAGGATATCTGCAAAGGTATCATTGAAGGGATTTGCGACGGAAGCTCGTTGCGAAAGAGAAGTGGGGATGCGTGTAGCTTGAAGAAATTCTACGAAGCGCTTGGTTGCCTGCGAATCGCTTGCCTGAGCACGAGGCTCGCCTAACGTCACCGCGCTGGACAAGAGCGTGTACGATCCTAGGGGAGAAAGGGTCGCACACCCTACAGTTGCCGCATTTATCGTTAGCCAAAGTAGAATCGGGGAGAACGCTCCTAGGCCGCATAGTAGGGTTTTGAGAGCCGATCGAGAGTGATGTGCCAGAAAGAAAACTGGCAAGACAAGCAGTACCGCGTAATCTGCTCTTGTCAGTGCAAGTAGTTGGAGAGCGCCAGTGAGCAAAGTCAGGCTGACAATTTTTTTCGTGCGAAGCCAAAGAAGGCCGAAGGAGAAAGCGACGACAGCGAACTGGTAGCATATCCAGACGGGCACTATTAGCTGTGAAAAGCGAAGTACCGGAATGGTCGCGATCAGGTACAACAAGAACGTCTTCAAACTGGAAGACCCTTTGGGCAGGCAACCGACAAGCACGGCAAACGCGAGAACCATACTCAGGGCATGGACTAGCTTGATAGCCGCTACCGGGCTTCCTCCGGTGACGGTCATTCCGAACGCAAGCAATACAGAGTAGAGCGGTGGGCGCCAGAGGCGACCGTCGGCGAATTCGACCATTCCGCCGACCTGCGGAATGGGGTACCCCGAAAGTTCTCCGGCAAATTGAAGATACTGGGCGCTATCCGGATCTAACGTGCCTAAGCTTGAATGGAGATACATCCAAACAGCGATGGTTGTAAGGAGAGCTCCGGTTATCAGTCCTTGTCCGCGCATGTTTCTATCCGAGTCCGACAGCACGAAATCCAGCTCGAAACTGTCGACGGTTTGAGGCGTTATCTTTTCCTACGCAGCTTGCAGGAGTGGGTCAAGTTGTTGTGTCCCGAGGGAGCGAACGGTGCCGGTAGCGTAAAATCCGCTGGTCACAGAGCGCCGGTAGCGCTGGCTAAATGCTCCCATGGCTCGACAGCACGGTTGACGTTCAAGCCCGACGGCAAGCTCTACCTGCGGTTGGGGAGTGCTTGGTGCAGGATTTGCTCTAGAAGCGAGGTATTTGTTGATAGACGATGATCGGCGGAGTAGCCTAGCAACTCAGCGAACTGTTCCCATGGGAATCGCACATCCTTAAGGCAGCATTCGTCGGGAGCTGAGATGTTCCCGATACCGTCGCTGTGTCGGATGAAGCAGCGACTATTACAGAATATGAATGGAAAATCGGAATCCTCACTGAAAGCCTTCGCTCTGATTCAGTTGCTGCTCGCCATCTGCTTCGTGACCTACCTGCGCATCGAATCGGGTGCTTATCCGGGTGACGACGCCTACATGACATTGAAAGCGGCGCGGAATATCGCTGCCGGAAACGGCTTCGTTCATAACGTTGGCGAGCGAGTGTACTGTACGACCACTCCTTTGTATGCACTCCTGGTTGCTGCATTGTCTTTTGCGACCACACTCGATCCGGTAACGGTAGCTTTTGTGCTCAACGGTGCTCTCGATCCGCTGGTCGTTTGTGCCCTATTCTGGCTGATACTTTCGCAGACGTCTTCCTATGCACTGGCAGGTGCAAGCGCCCTTCTCTTTTCCGTCAGTCGGTTCTTTTTAAGCTCTTCGCACCTGCTGATGGAGAGTTCTCTCTTTACATTTTTGGCGCTTGCTTCCCTGTGTGCCTATTCCCTGAAAGGAAGAAGGCGGATACTGCTTGGTATCTTCGTCGGGCTTTTGATTCTTACTCGACCGGAGGGCGGACTATTCGCGTTGATGTATCTCTTCTATTTATGTTGGAAAGAACGGAGACTTCCGCTGAGAGAACTCTCCGGATGCTTCCTAGTAACCCTGCCCTGGCTGCTGTTTGCATTCTATTACTTCGGTACCCCGATACCACATTCCATTATTGCCAAGGCTGCGTCGTATTCCAGGAGTCCGGGCGAGACTTTTTCTCTACTTACTGCGGCTTTCACCGAGCAATTTGCGTCGGTTCACGCTTCCGGGATCCTTCGCCGAGGTATCTGTGGGGTTTTGCTTTTGCTGTACTTCCTTGGAGTGCATCGGGAATGGAAGAGAGGCTCGCTTCTGTTGGTTTACCATTTGTTCGCCTTGGCCTTTGTCGTGGCCTACAGTGTGGCGAACCCTTTTATGTTCGAGTGGTATTTTACGATGCCGGAACCCTCGTATTGCATCGGCATTCTGGTGGGTATCCGAACGGTGCTTTCACGCCTTTTGCCGGTCAGCCGGCAAGCTGTGGCGCTTAGCCTTGGCACGATACTTTGGGCGTTCGCGTTGGGCAGTCAGTACTTCGCAGAACCATTCGTCAGGCATCCTTCGGGGCTGGGAACGCGATTCAACCCGGACTTTTTCGAACGTGAGGCATTGTACGAGAGAGCCGCAAGAGATCTCGAAGCGGAAGTGTCGAAGGAAACGAAGATTGTCGCACCAGAATTTGGAGCGTTTAGTTATCATAGCTCCGCGAAACTGCTGAGCAGCCTCGGTCACATCAACCCGGAGGTTGTTCCTTTCCTCGATTTGATTCCGAAAAGCTCTCGCCCGGGAATCAACAACGGGGTGCCCAGAGAAATGTTGCAGGGGTTGCGCCCTGACTACCTTGTGAGTCTTGAGATGTTCCTTAGCGACGATCTTCGTGCTGACGACTGGTTTGCGGCACACTACCAAGTGGTTCGGGAGTATCCGAGCAAAGCTTTTGGTATTTCGCAGAATCTGCTGGTCTACAAGCGAGTAGGTCCGATGTGAGCCGGTGCTCCGGATAAGTCAGTGCCGTTCGATTCAGTTGTGCCGGATGATGAGTCCGGCGACGCTTCTTCGAAGGCTTGGATAAAACGGAAGAGGAAGAGGGATCATACATATTTTCGGAGGGTGAGCCAAAGATGAATCGCTGGAAATTTGCTTTTTTCGTTTGCCTGTTTCTGCTGATGGGGACGAACGTTTGGTGGTTTTATGTAACGCTCGACCAAGCGGTGTCATACACCTATCTGGGGCAGTCGTATGATGAAAAGAAGCAGGTGATTCAGGAACTGGGACGACTGTTGGTCAACGGTTCGAAGGGGTACAGCAAGAAGGATATCGTGCACCTGCTACGCCAATCGAGGCCGGATGCTTTAATCGTGGAGGAAAACGGGTTGGTTATCTACGAAAATATCGAATTCCGCTTCGCAGATGACAAGCTTGTTGCGATTGAGTGATCCTTCGGTAACCTCTTGAATAGCGTAGAACACTGAAGGTAGGTTTAGTAGCGCGTGACTTCCGGGAGGAGGAATTATGCCGGAACGATATATTTGGGTTGAGCGGAAGTTTCGTTTTGAGCTTCCCGTATGGATGTTCCCCAATACGGTTGAGCGGGTTCGCGGTGGTCCGGCTCGGGCAGAGGATGCTGTCCGAGGACTGTCGGATAAGCTTCTGACGAGCAAAGTTGGCGAACAATGGTCCATCCAGGAGCACATCGGGCACCTGGTTGACCTTGAGTCGCTTTGGGCGACACGATTAGATGAGTTTATCGCAGGAGCATCTCACCTTACGGCTTGGGAGGAGACTAATCGAGCGACGTACGACGCCAAGCACAACGATAACGAGATTGGCACGATCCTGGGGAAGTTTCGGGCAGAGCGCGCAAAGTTTGTGCAACGTCTTGACGAGCTTGATGATTTTCTCATCGAGCGTCAAGCACTTCATCCGAGACTACAGACGCCGATGCGCTTGATCGACCTGGTCTACTTTGTGGCCGAGCACGACGATCATCATCTGGCAGATATTACGCGTCTGAGACGCAGGTTCGGGTAGTAATCGAACGGGCCTCGCCGATCGAAGAGAGTCCGTGCTGGAAACGGGCTGCTCCTTACTAGTATCCATGAGCTCTGAAAAGACATGCAGACGAAGTACGTTTTCACCATTTTCTTCTGTGGGTGTGTTTGGCTTGGGACATTCTGTCCCACCGGTGTTCTTGCTGAGGAAGGCACGACGACCTTTGCGGCAATCATTCCGCTGAGCGGCAATGGTGCTGAGCACGGGCTATGGATCAAGCGTGGTCTGGAGCTTGCCAGAGACAACCTCCGTGCCCAGAGTCAATCGGCTCCGGTCTTGGTGTTTGAGGATAGTCAGGGGCAGAATACCCTCGCGATTTCAGCGCTGCGGAAGGTAAGTAGCACTCATGACATTGCTGCGGTGTTTAGTTGGGGTTCGGGAGTGGCTTTGGCGCTTTCGCCGATCGTCAATCAAGCGAGAATCGTGCAGATGGGCGTTG
>JAGRAW010000334.1 GCA_020434415.1 Bdellovibrionales bacterium | reverse complement strand
TGCGCTCTGCTCGGCAGGGAAAGGCTGCTACCCGGTCGGTGCTCGTCGTCGAAGATGATCCGTACATCATCGAAGTAGTGCGGGAGATTGTGCAGACGTTCGGCTTCGAGGTGGTGGCGGCTGAGTCAGCGGGAGAGGCGCTTAGCGCATTCGAGCAATCGGGTCGTACTCTGGCGTGCGTCATCCTCGATTACAATGTACCGGGAATGGATGCTTCGCGCCTCTTGGCAAGAATGAGGGAACTGGACGCCGATGTGAAAGTGTTGCTCTCTAGTGGCTACTCTCAAGCCTTTATCAGTCGAGAGTTTCCGCTCGAGAGCGTTCATGGCTTCATACCCAAACCTTATCAGCCCGCGAAACTGGTCGAGGCATTGCAGCGACTCGAGGTCATTTTGTAGCAATGACGAAGAAGCGGGGCGCGGCTTTTTCACCGGTCTGCTACAGATGAGCCCAGGTTGTGCCGGGATTGGAAACATCAAGCTGGAAATTTTGGACATGGGATGAGCGCCTGAGGTAGCTGTGAACCGCATCGCGCAGGGTGCCGGTGCCAAGGCCGTGGATTATCTCCAAGCGAGATGCTCCTTGCCGCAGGGCTGTGTCCAGCAGCCGTTCGAGCGCTTCGAGCGCCTCGGTTTTCCGCATGCCATGAAGGTCAAGACGTAGGGTTGTACCCGCCCCCGGCGAAGCAGCTCTCGGTTTTTCGCTTTTCGGGCGCCTTCGTTCAACGCGCTCAAGATGCTCACTCCGAACCCGCACCTGCATTGAACCGAGAGCTATCGTGCAGAAGCCGCGCTTGTCCGGTGCGGCGACTACAACGCCAAGCTTCGCCTTCCCCAAGCCGCTCTCCGCGAGGATGCGAACCTCCGTGCCCGGTTCCAAGAAATGATTTTTCTCACCCATATGCTACGGATCTTCCCTGTCTCGGTCCGGTTGCGCAATCTAGCTCTACTGGGAGCCGGCAGTGCCTTAAAACGATATTTCACTTACACGACCTGGAAAAAGCCCCGGCGGGACATTTCCAGCAATCTGCAGGGTGGTCGAACTCTTAGGTCCGCAATCGGCCAATGTGGGTTACACTACAGAGCACGAGCGGGTAACAATCGGCAGATCCGCGAGCCGGAGAATCGATGGGAGCATAAAACAGCATGGCGAGCATTCAAAACGTGGCGGTGGTAGGGGGAGTCAGGACTCCCTTTGTGAAAGCAGGAACGCACTTTCAGCAATTCACGATGCAGGAGCTGGGTGTCCATGTACTAAAGGCGATTGTGACTCGCTACGAGCTGGATCCGGAAAGCATCGACGAATTCATTTTCAGCACGGTGCTCCTGGACCCGAGGACCCCGAACTGGGCACGAGAGATCGTGTTCGCTGCGGGTCTACCGAAAACCCTTTACGCGCACTCGGTAAGTAACAACTGCATCTCCGGACTCATCGCGATCACTTCCGTTGCTGAGAGAATTGCGCTCGGAGCGATTCACTGCGGCATTGCCGGGGGATCGGAGTCTATGTCGAATCCTGCGCTTCTGTTCAGCAAAAGCAGCAGCGATATTTTCCTTGAAATGTTTCGCGCGCGGAGCACTTCCGAACGCCTCAAAACGATGCTTCGACTTCGTCCGCGGCATTTCGCGCCGAAACCCCCAGGAGTGACGGAACCGTCAACGGGCTTGACCATGGGGCAGCATATGGAAATCACCGCTCAGCAACTCGCTATCGCTCGGCAGGTGCAAGACGAAATTGCCTTTGCCAGCCATCAGAACGCAGCGAAGGCGATATCCGAAGGGCTCCTCGTTGACATGATCGAGCCGCTGGCAGGAGTGACGAAAGATACTTTGGTTCGTGGCGACACCTCGCTCGAGAAGCTGTCACAGCTAAAGCCGGTGTTTGATCGTAGCGGGAAGGGGACGCTGACAGCCGGTAACTCAAGTGCTTTGACCGATGGTGCCTCCGCCGTGCTTCTCATGGACGCGAATCGGGCGAAGGCCGAGGGAAGAGAACCGCTCGCGATGCTGACTCACTACGAGTACGCGGCAATTGACCCCAATGACGGGCTCCTCATGGCGCCCGCTGTCGCGGTGCCTCGCCTGCTGAAGCGGTTGGGCCTGCGATTGGAGGACTTTGATCTGCTTGAAATTCACGAGGCGTTCGGCGCCCAAGTCGCTGCAAACATCAAGGCATGGGAAGAGGGATGGAAGCTTGAGGCGATCGGAAAGGTTGACCGATCCAAGATGAATACCTTAGGCGGCTCTATTGCCTTAGGGCATCCGTTTGCAGCAACCGGCGGCCGAATGGTGGCAACACTCGCAAGCGAGTTACACCGCCGTTCGCTGAAGCGAGGGCTGATTAGCATCTGCGCTGCCGGTGCGATGGCCGGAGCGATTATCCTGGAGCGCTAGTGCAGAAATAGCTCTTTTCTGTCCTACCGAATCATCCCGGTTCGCAGGCGCCGTGCGGCTTGCGCGAGTTCCGGGTCCTCGATAGGAAGGTCCGTCGCCCCCCGCCAGAGCTCGTCGAACGCGTAGTATTGCCGAGTAGGCTCATAGAAGACGTGAACCACCAGGTCCCCGTAATCGAGCACGACCCACTCGCCGCCTTCGTAGCCGGAGGAACCGTTCGGTATCTCTCCGAGCTGGCGAAGCTCTTCACGCACTTTGTCCGCGATGCCCTGCACATGTCGCTGGGACGTGCCGGAGGCTATGACAAAGTAGTCCGCGATGTCGGTAGCGTTTCGTAGGTCGAGGGCTCTGACGTCGAGCCCCTTCTGGCCAACAGCTGTTTCGAGGGCGCGCAATGCCGCATCCTCTGCTGTGACCTCGCTTGCTCGATGATACCCCCTTGGGGCGTCCTCGGCAGGCGTTGCACGGTTCGCAGCAAGTACGTCGTGCAAGCGGGCGGTGGTAAGCTGTCCGGTGGAGTTGATAAGCTTCGAGCTCCTCATACTCCTCAGACCGCTCTTCCTGCTCTTGGTTCCACCGAAATCCCCCTCAGTGTAGATCGGGATCGGCGGCAAGTACTCATCGGCTCAAATTCCTTCGAACCGAGGAAGCTAATTTTTGAATGCAAAGGGTTGTGTCCTCCTTTCGAGCTAACGAGTTCTTTGACCCCTTTCGCACTGCCTGTGCAAAGGTTCAACTTGTTAGTTCAATCGTCTCTTTTTCGATGCGGCTATAGCCGCATCCGAAGCTTGTTTCCTCCATTTTATCAAAGGCACAGAGCCGCAGCAATGACCTACACAATCCTGAGGGGGTACGGAAAGGCCCGAATTACTTCACTTTTAGTCGTTACGGGCGTTCCTCCGCTGGCTAGAAGCCCCAACGCTGATCGTCTTTGAAGCGCAGCGGAGATCGTGCCCCCGTCGAGACTTGCTTACTGCGCACTTTCTCCGGGGCTCAGTCGAGCTCTGCCCACGGTACTGTCGCTCAAACCTTCCAACTGCACGAAGCCGTCTGATCGAATGGTCTTGAGCACGAACTTTTTTGTCGCCGCTCCGTCGGAGTCAATGCTGAGTGCGCCACTCACTCCCGGATAGTTTTCAATCTGGTAGAGGTGCTCCTTCGTGCATTCGGGGTCAAGCTCGCACGCTTGAAGTGTCCGCGCTAGCAGCACGGTGGCGTCGTAAGCGTTCCGACCGAGGCTCGCAGGCAGATAGCCGAAGCGCTTGTCAAATCGTTCTGCAAAAGCGTCGCGCTGTCTATCGATTCCGTCGGGCTCGGCAACGAAATAAAAAACATTCTCGATGTTCGACCCGGCGGCGGCAAGCACCGAAGGATCCTCGGTCTCATATACTCCCAGTATCGGTTGCTGCAAGCCGAGCTGACGCGCCTGCTTGATCACGGTGCCAAGGTTGGTGCCGAAGCTCGCAGCAAAAAGCACATCGGGTTGTAGCGAACGAATCCGGGTGAGCTCGGTGCGGTTGTCCGTTCGGTCCAGGAGCGTCATCTCGGAGCGGAGAATTCGACCTCCCAAGGATTCAAATCGCTGCTGGAAATGCTTCGCAAATTGCTCCCCGAACGTGGTGCTGATGTAGACGATACATGCGGTTTTCGCTCCGAGGTTCGTTCGAGCGTGCTCTGCAACGCGCCATGCTTCGTCGCGCACCTTGCTGTTGGTCGAGAACACGAATGTGCCGGCGTCAAGGATTAGGTCGTCGGCCGCAGCGCTATGAAAGGCTATGATTTTCTCCCGTTCTATCACCGGAGCCATAATTGGAATGGCCGGGTTCCAGTAATTTCCCGCCAGGCCGTGAATGCGGTCCTCGGTCGTCAATTTCCGAATGGCACTCAACGCCTGAGGGCCGGGTATGGGCACGTCTTCATAATAGATGCGGGTATCGATTCCTTCAGCGGCGAGCTCAGACCGGGCGAGTTCTATACCGTCTTGAATTAGTTTCCCGTAGGTGGCGTATTCACCGCTAAGCGGAATTGTCGCTCCCAGTCGAATCGTTTCGGCGCGTACGGTCGACGCACCTGCGCTCAGTGCGAAGCCAATCCACGCACCGGCTAAGAGTAATCGCTTCATCAAGCCTCCGTTAGTTGCTACACTGAAGTGCCTAGCCATATCCGGCTAGTAGGATATGGAGAGTAGCCGAAGAGCATAAAAAGCGAAAGGAAGCTGCGGTAATTTTTGTGGGTGTCGATTAAAGTGGGGAAAATTAAAGAGTTAGCGGGAATGAGCAAGCCGATTGATATGCTGGAGCCGGATGGAATGGTGGGAAAGCGCATTCAGGAACATCGCCGCTCCCAGGGGCTGACCCAAGAAGATCTCGCCCGCCTGGCCGATGTGCCTTACGCCACGCTCACCAAGGTCGAGTCCGGCGCGATAAGAAATCCTTCGCTGCACCTTATGGCGAAAGT
>JAGRAW010000333.1 GCA_020434415.1 Bdellovibrionales bacterium | reverse complement strand
TCCCGATACAACCGAAGCGGAACTTGAAAGCATTCGCCAACAAACTCCGCCGGAACTTCGCTGGTGGGAGGCCAAAGAGACACAAGCACCGTCATCTATTTTGGGCAATCATTGCCCCCAATGCAACAACTCCTTTGATGGTTCATTGGTCAAACAATGTCCTGGCTGTCTCATATTCCTGCATTCGTCCTGTTACGACGAATCTCGGGGGGGCTTTCAAACGGATGGATGCAAAACCTGCTACTACCGCTGCTATGACAGGTGAGATGGAGGGGACGCTACCCTTGATGTCAGCCGGCTTCGCTTAGGTCGTGCATTGCTTCGCCCACCTCACGGTAGATTTCAGCGTAGTGATCGACTCCCTCAAAGCTAACCGGTGCAATGCAGACTTCGACACGCTCGAGGCGAACAAACTGTACAGCACCCGCACAGTCTTCGCCGACATGAGAGATCAGGGCGAAGGGATTTCGGGCCGAGCATTGAAACTTACGCGCCCAACGGTCCGACACCGCGGCGTTGTCCGGAAGTAGGCCCCATAGAAACGCTTCGATTGGTTTTGCCGATGTTCTGCTGCGCCGAGCGGCATGGAGACGGAAGGCGGTATCGCGCTTCTTGTGCCGCGCCATGATTCGTCATAGGCAAACGAGAGCCGTCCTCGACTGTCACGGTGCACGAGGCCGATTTTACGGCTACCCAAAAGCGCTATCAGCTCGGAGGCCATTATTTTTGCTCCCGGGTTTTTTCACAATTTCATCAATGTCGATTTCCTGCAACGGGTCTTGCAAACCATCAGTGCCGGTATCAGATGCCGGGGAAAGATCAATGCCAAGCGCATCAAGCGCGCGCAATACTAGCCCGACTTCAGCCCGGGGCTTTCCTTTTTCGATCTCAATTACCCATTGGCGGCTGACGCCGATTTTGTCGGCCAATGTCTGCTGGTCCCAACCGTTGCGTCGCCGGCGTTCTCGAATTAAGGCACCTAAGCCTTTTCGGGTGCGACATATGACTGTCCCACATTGTCAGCGTTCGCTTACAGCACTACAATGTAAGCGAACGCTGACAACAGAGAATGTTGGAGAGCGCTTACTTTTGGCGTTTGATAGCATTCTCAGCCATTGAGAAATTCATCGAACCTGTCGTATTTACTAAACAAATTGGGGTTCGCTAGAGGCGGCATCCGACGCCAATTCAAAAGTCGTAACAAATTTGCTACGACGGCGAGATTGAGCGCACCTATTTGACAGCGGAACTGCAATCATCCTTCTCGGGGTAGCCAACCACTCCTCATCAGGATTTCAGACCGATGTCCGAAGCGAGACCTCTCCGCAAGAAGCGAGCCGCCGATGCCATAGTAATTCGACGCGGTGAGTTCATGACGGACACCGTGAAATCGACGGCTACTCGCGGAGGAAGAAGTGATTTGGATATCGCAGAGCAGATTTACCGACTTCGCAGAGAAGCTAAGCGCTCACGAAGGGAATTGACGCTTCGAGTGGGAACAACTGACACGGTAATCTCACGTCTCGAAAGCCCGGGGTCGCAGAGGCATTATCTTGCTAAGCTGAGACGGATAGCCCAAGCGCTCAACCGAAAAATCGAAGTACGTTTCATTCCACTCGACGTAGATGAACGGACCTAGGTAGGCGAGAGACAAGAACACACTGAATTTGGGAAATAACTCGATGGACAAGAATGCAAATGCCATAGCTGAGATCGATATCGACCGGCTGACAGAATCCGAGCTGATCGATCTTAATCATCGAATTGTGGAGCGATTGCGTTTTCTCGACCAAATGCGCGCCCATGGAACAATGATGAAGTTCCGCCGGGGTGAGCGCGTCCGCTTCCGAGACAAGCGGGGCGAATGGGTCTACGGCGCTTTAGCCAAGTACAATCAGAAGACGGTAGCTGTAATATCGGACCATGGGCAACAATGGAATGTGAGCCCGGGCTTTCTGGAAAGCGTCACAGCAGACAATGAGAGCGCTGCGGATAAGAACGTGATTGAGATAGCGGCTGCGCGGAAGAAGTAGGTACGGCCCAAGGATCCGGCTACCAGAACTCAATCATATAGGTTTACGACCTTCCTTGCCCTATCTTGTTGCGCTTTCTCCTGTCGCAACTCCAACCAACGTAGCCATCATTGCGCGTCTCGTGGTTGCCTTGATACGTTACCGCTTTGCTGCGTAGGCTGATTAAGTTGGAAGGATAACTGGTAGAGATTGATTCGCTGCTATGAATAAAGACGAAGCGCGCAAAATCCTTCGGAGCGAACTCGAGAAGTATCGAGGACGAAGTTACGATTCGTTTCGGACCCTGATCGCAGAACTGGATGCCTACGAAGTTCAAAGCCCCTCCGGCACGAGTTACCAGGTGGAGATCCAGGCTTTCTGGGACGGGAAGCCGAACTCTAATATTCGTGTAATCGGAGGTATCGACGACGGCGGCGTCAGCGCTTTTCGTCCGCTCACCGAGAGTTTTATTGTGACCCCCGACGGCGACGTCGTTGATGATTAGCCGGATCGGCGCGGTCTTAACTCTTGCCGCATCCTGGAGAATCGCAAAACATGGCGAAATATCTGCTTTCATTTCCCGGCGCTGCGAAGAAGCTAGCTGGGTGAGTCGGCACAACCTTGGGTGTATCGGCCACGAGGTCAGTATTTTGATTCGCTTTTTCAAGGTATATTACTGGGCGACGGGTTTAAAAGACGGGCCCCTGGAAGAGCAGACCAGGGCCGGTGAGTTGCCTACTATAAAATTATAGCCAGTAGCGGGGCATCCTGCTGGAAAAGCGGCAGTTGCTATCTACCTGCGCGGCAAGCCGAACTCGATAGTCGTGTGTTGCGAGTCATCCGCGACGGCGGCCTCAGCGCTTGTAGGGCCCGGCCGGGAGGTTCGTCGTCGCTGCGGATGGTGTATTCGCAGACGATTAGCATTTCTAGTTTGCCGGGGTGCAGAACATGGCGAAATACCTGATTTCATTTCCGAGCGCTGCGATGAAGCTAGCTGACAGCGAGCGGGAAGCGGCGGGTCGGGTTGCCCGGGGCGTTATTCGCGAGGCAAGGGAAGCCGGCGTCTACGTTTTCGCCGGTGGTATTGATGAATCCCAACCGCCCTTTCTGGTTTCAGCGGACGGGACGACGACGGCGGGCGGTTATCCGTGGGCCGCTCCGCTTACTGGCGGGTTTGCGGTGTTTGAACTGCCCTCAAGAGGCGACGCTGTTGTCTGGGCGGCGCGAATAGCAAAAGCCTGTCGGTGCGACCAAGAGCTCCGAGTGTTCGGTTTCGATCCGGAGTCGTGACAGGTCGGCGGTGGTTTGATCGATTGGCCTTTATGATAGTATTCATCTCGCCCAGTCCGAGGACCCAAGCGCTGCTTTCAAGCACCTCCCGCTTTACGCAAGACGAATGCTAGTCACCCTACCATTATGCTCCGCAGGCAAATCGAATCGCTGAACTGGCAACCGCCATGGTCGCTCATAGCCGAGCCAAGAGCGAATAGTTAGTTGAAGAGCTGACTCGAGAGCTAGGCAACACCCACCCGCTGGGCATCAATCGTTCGAAGCTGTAGCTGCGAGAGCTGATGATGACGACGATCTGTTCCTGCTGACTTCGACGCCCCCCGTCGCTCGCGGTAGTTCACCTGACGTGGTCAGGGAAGCCGGAAGGCGGCCACAGGTTTCCATTGATACAGGTGTTTAAGACAGTGGAAGAGTTTCGTAACAAAATGAGGACCCATATATTGCGAGCCGCTTGTAACTAGGTCTGTGAGTTCTGGGGCTCTTGGAAAATTGGGCGTCCTGCAATTATCCTGCAACCACCCCTTGAAATATTGGGTGTACTGCGACAACTGCGACTACGACTACCAGAACTACCAGCACGGAGAGCTAGTTACCGCATTGACCAGTACCAAGCATTCAGTCCACGGCTGCGGAATTGCGAATTCTCCCGTAATATAGTATTTTTCTCCTATTCTTTCAGTTCACGGCTCGACAGAGCCCCCTTGTGTTCGGGTAGGCAGATAAAGTTCGGTTCTACGAAGGTTCATCCGTTTGCGACCTGCGCTCTTGAGCTCGTTCGGCATCACCATGTGACGCCGAACGAGTTCAAGAAAGTTCCCCGAAACAGGAGGCCGGAAATGGATCCGATGGCAAACGCGATTTCCTCATCGCTTCTTGGAGCGTGCCAGCATGTTCCGAACTATCTAAAAAGTCAGCTCAAACGATTGAGCGGCGACACGAAAAAAATTGCTCAAAAGCACATACGTAACTTTCAAACGGTGGGCTCGAAAGAAGGCATCTTTGTCGCGCAGCTTACACACAAGTGCGTGCGAGTAGAGCTTTTAGACGCACTTTTCGATTCGGCAGGTATCGCTCGAAAACTCCGCAACGAGCAGCTTCGTGGCATGCTCGTCTCGTCGTTCAAGGCGGCCGTTTCATATTCGGTGCTGATGTACCTGAATGTCCTTGTTGCCCGTGGCGATACTATTGCACCGGAACTTGCGTCACAAATGAAAGCATTTACTGCGATGGTAGTTCGGAATGCACCTGAGGTAGACCGAGTCGGGGCACGAATGACGTCCGCTGTTGTCAATCACTTCGAAGCAATTGGCGAATCCGATCCCTATGCCGCTGCGCTAGCAAACCATCTGCTGAATGCTTACGCCGATCGCTAGAAAAGCTATCGACAAGAAGTGCGCGATCGTAAGCCGGGCTTCGCGTACCGTCTGTTTTCTCTTGAAAGCATCTGCCTGCCCGGCATCTTTTGCTCAGTCCCATGGAATAACATAATAGCGTACGTTACTAATAGTGAGCGTGTAGAGCAGCAAGGGCTTTCCTTGTCATGGTCCTTTACAAAAGGTTTTGAGA
>JAGRAW010000332.1 GCA_020434415.1 Bdellovibrionales bacterium | reverse complement strand
CAGAGCCCCCGATGGGGGATGTAGAGGGTGTCGATTACATGGCGCACTCCGCCCTCAGGATGCTTACCCTTCAGCAGGTGTACGCGGCTGCGAACGCCGGGACGGGCAAAGGAACGATGAGCGGCCAAAGTAAAATACGGAGGCAAGGAGCTACCTTTGAACAGGAGGCCTGCGGGAAGATCCCTGCGCGATTTAGCGTCCGTGTGGTCGAACCTGGCTTCTATCTGCAGGCGGCTCGCTAGGCGCCAGCGGACGATCACGGAGGTGGCAAGGACTAGGCCCAACACTGCCAGTATCCCGCCGCCCAACATCGCAGCGACCAAATCCTTGTGCGGCAGAGCAAGAAAATAAAGCGCGCCGCCGGCCAGAAAAAGAGCCAGAAAACCTCGGGAGGTGAGCGGCTGCCAGCTCAAAAGCCGACGAAATCGCAGCGCCCACGCATGCCGGTAGATCCGGCGCCATGCGGCGATTACACGCTGAGTAATAGAACGTTTCGCCACCTAAGTGCCTAATAAGATACGGAAATGTTGTGGTGGTCGCCGTCTCGACCCCGCAGCCGGAACCTACCCGCGGTGCGGACGTGCAGCTACAAGCTGACCCCGGCCCCGACTTACGGTTAGACGACTAAGACCGAGCAATCTTTTCGGAAACACCGGCAGTATAGGACAGTTCGTGCGATGGGCGAAGAGGGACTGTCGGCTGCGACCGGAATTGCGTCGCAGCCGCTAATGAGAGACACGTGCTTAGACGACGGTCAATCCGTGCTTGATCGCGAAACGGATGAGTTCACCATTCGAGGTAAGCCCTAGCTTGCGCACGATCCTGGCCCGATGCGTTTCTACAGTACGCGGGCTGATGAAGAGCTTTTTAGCTATTACCGTGTTCTGAAGCCCGTTAGCGAGGAGGTGGAAAATTTCGCGTTCGCGGGCGCTCAGCGGTGCTAGCGGATCGTCCGGTCGAATCTTGCTGAGCTCGTAAGCGTTCGTCGGAAGTTCTCCCAGCGCGCCGAGTTCCGGGGGCAGGTATTTACGATTGTTTCGTGCGGCCTCCAGACCCTGCACTAGGTGATCGAAACTGCCACTCTTCAGCACATACCCTTGCGCACCGGCGATGAGCGCTTGTCGAATCATGTCCGGAGAATCGACCTGGGACAGCACCACGGGACGCACGTCGCTCAAACCCTTTCGTTGAAGCTCTAGCAGGAATTCTAAGCCGCTCGGCCCCGGTAATGCTATCTCGGTAAGAACGATATCGGGCTTAGACTGGTCGATCATCGTCAGTGCCGCATTCATGTCCCGAGCCTCGGCCACTACTTCGAAGCTTTCGAGGAAATCGATCAGTTGCTTAATCGCGTAACGAACCAGGTCCTCGGCGTCGACGAGCAGGACTTTCTTCACTTGTGCAGCAACAGCTGCGTCCGCGCCTTTACTCGGGCGACTCTCTGGTGATTCGATCATAGGTTGTGGAATATCGAGATCCTTTGTCACAGCTCTTTTCTCAGTGGGAAGCGCGTCGGTTCCGGGATTCCCCGTTCGTCCTTCGTCCCTCGTATTCTTACGGCCCGATCCGTTCTCTGCGTTCCAGCCATTCTCGGCGATTGCACCACGCTCAGTCATAAGCGGAAATCCTAAACATCGGTCGACTAGATAGGGTGCCGCTTTTCACGCAGCGTTCTCCTCTGACGACTCCAAATCGAACAATAACGATGTCGGATTTCGAAATCGCGACATCGGGGTTCGGTCGTGCTCGCCCCCAGTCTCAAGTCTCCAGTCTCAAGTCTCAAGAATCCAGTTTCAAGCATTCGGAGCATCGTAGCCCCAAGCTTTCGAAATACTTGGTGCGTTTCGGGAGACCGATGCGATTCCTGAATTCGGCGGCACGACCCTCGGGTCCACCTAACTACTCCGTCCGTGCTTCGACAATGATTTGCCGCAGGCTGGTTAGCGGTGTGCCCCACATGCCGCTGAGCTCTACAGTAATGCCTGCTCTTAGCACGCTTCGGCAAATGAGGCTTTTCTGATTTGCGTCAAGGTCGCTTACCTTGATTTGCGTCAAGGTGCAGGTGCTGTTTCTGACGTCTGTTGCTATAGACGAACGATGAAGCGGATCCAAGCAACGAGTGACGACATTTGGGTCGAGCGTGCCACGACAGACGGGTTGGCCGATGTATCCGTGCGCGTGCCGCATCCCGCGGTTTGCGTATTTGAGGGTACTCCCGG
Source organism: Bdellovibrionales bacterium (assembly GCA_020434415.1). GTDB lineage: Bacteria > Bdellovibrionota_C > UBA2361 > SZUA-149 > SZUA-149 > JAGRAW01. Next base: position 2,737 of record JAGRAW010000332.1, on the reverse strand, counting down.
CACCGGGCCGCAGCGCCTGGTCGAAATGACTTTCCAGCGAGAAGTCGAGCGCCGTCTTGGCGCTGCGCTGCCCAGAGCGAAGCAGGGCTCTCGGTTGCCGCAGTTTTACGCGATCGGCGGCTTGCGCCCGATGCTTAGTGTGGCGGCGCTCGATGCCGCCTTGAGTCCCTCGCAGACTCTTGGGTCACTTCTCGGTATATACGACCTGCTACTTCTGTCGGCGCTACGCTCCAGCAGTGTTCTTTGTCGGCAGCACGACTCCGAAATGATGCCTGGCGCACCGCTGCTTGTGGCCACCGCTGCTGTTGCTACACTCAGCAACACGACAGTTTCGGAGAAGCTTCAAGTTTTCGTGGGACTTGCTCCCGTGACGCAGCGTGAAGCGCTCAACGCCGAGCAGAGCGCATCGCTCCTGCTGCAGTGGTATGAACGCGGTATTCGAAAGGTGTTCCTGGGCGGTCGAGTCGTCAAGTTGGAAGAACTTGCGGGAGACTCCGGGGCAAAGCGCATGCTGGAATCGTTGAACGCGGATGCTGACTGCCCCCATGGGCTGCTCGGCATTTTCGATTCCATGAGCGCCAAGGGCTTGTCGATCGAACGTCTGCACGAAAGCGTGACTGCGGCAGCGACACTGGGCGGAGGGATACCCACAATTGTCGCGACTGCGGGCCGATTTCAGCGCCGTTGGGCCACCGGCGACGGACTGGTTTGCCCCCAATGTCCGAGGCCGTATCCGGCACTTGAAGCTCTGGTAGCATCGAATTTTGCATTCGATCGCCGTCCCAAGCAGCGCCTGCCGTATCGGGTGTTGTTGGGAAAACGGGAGCTTGTGGACCTCCTGCAATTGAATGCCGACTCTCTTCTTGCGGTGCTTGATCAACTGACGTTGGACCAGTTTTCGAACGAGCGCTTGTCGGAACGTCTTCAGCAAGTTTCGTCGCTGAGGCTCGGGCGGGTCCCACTCGTACGTCCGGCGCGAGCGCTCTCCTCGGGCGAGCGGATTCAGGCACTCGCTGTGGCGGTCGCGAACTCGGCAATCGAGTCGAGTGTGGTCGTTTTCAACGCTCCGGATGCGGAGCTCCATCCTGCGGATATGCGCCAGCTTATGCAGCTCTGGAGGGGCTCGCGTCGCATCGGTGTCAGCACTTGGGTGATGGCAAAGAGTGCCGCTGCGTATGAAGCTGCCGACTACTGCGTCACGTTCGGGCAGAAAGATAGCGCGGAGGCTAATGCCGTCGTCTTCGCCGGGCCGTTCGGGAAGTCGCATCGAACTCGCCGCCTGCCGGAAGCGCGTGCGCCTCGAGCGGGAGCCTCGAATCGCGTTTTGCCTCTGGCGGGCTATCGCCTGCGAGATCAGCAAGGGGAAAAGGTCAGCCTTCCTCTCGGGGCGCTTGTTGCTGTTTGTGGTCGGGTCGGCTCCGGCAAGACTCGACTGCTTGCGGATCTGCGTAGCGAGGTGCGGAGGTCGCAACGTGCTGCAAAATCAGCTCGCGCCATCTCGATCGGTGGGAATCGTTCCACGGGGCGTAAGCGACGAAGCGATAGTACGGTCCTGTCTGCACTCGGGCTCTCGCAGGAGATTGCCGCGCTGTTCGCTCGCGAGCGGCGTGCACGCTTGGCCGGGCTAAGTGCGGCGCATTTCGTCATTGAAGAAAAAATGACGCGGTGTGCTGCATGTGCTGGTCGAGGTGTCGTTGCAGTCGCTCTGCAAGGAGTCGGTACGGTAGAGCAAGCTTGCGACGCATGCTTCGGGGCTCGATTTGCCCACCCCGCAACTTTAGAGGTTACGTTTCGCGATCGGACGATAGCCGACGTGCTGCAGCTTTCCATTCGAAATGCGGCGTCTTTCTTCAGCGATCAACCACTTGTCGTGCGAATGCTGGAGGATGCCGTTCATGCCGGGCTCGGCCAACTTGCGCTAGGGACGTTCGTGGAGGAGCTGCAGACTCGAAGCGCGGCACTGCTCAAGCTGCTGGTTGCGCTCGGCCATTCTGCTGCTGAGCGCACGGTGCTGCTCATCGACCAAGTAGTGGCAGACCGGGAGACAACGGAAGTCGAATGGTTGATAAGAAAGATGACGGAATTCTGTGAGGCAGGGGGCACTGTGTATCTTGTCACTCATGACCCTGAATGCGTGCCAGCGGCGGATTATGTAGTGGAAATGCAGTCACCTAGGGAGATAAACTTTTTTGGCCCGAGCGAAAGATATTCGCTTGATTCTTTAATTGATTTGGGTCACTGTTAGCGTCCCTCGAAACGGGGGGTGAATCGCAACCGATTTGACGGCTCGTTTCCGGCGCAATTTTCCAAGCATTTTTACGGAAAAATGTTCGAAAAAATCAGTCCTTAGCCTGCTTGCCATGCAAGGCGGTTTAGGGCAGATTACAACGCCGCTCGCCAACGAGAAAGATTGTTGGGGTGGGTGGTTGACTTACGAGGCGGAACGGCGTAATCGAGCGTGCCGCCAAAGCGAGTCGAAGTTTCGGTGCGGTGGCGATGTAACGATTTCAGTTCGCTGGAATCGATTGAAAATTGAAGGAAGAGTAGAAGAGAGCAGAGCTTGGTTCGAGTGTTCTGTGGAGCACGTCGAAACCAAATTGCGCGTTCGATAGCGTCGAAAGACGTTATCAATGACAGACAATAAAATGTCTCTGTCAATTTGAGTTATGATTTCGGGATAAAACAAATTTGTTTGATTCCGCGACTCGGGAAACCGATTCGCGGAAATAGCAGCAGC
>JAGRAW010000331.1 GCA_020434415.1 Bdellovibrionales bacterium | reverse complement strand
TTGTTTCCCGGCAACATCGGACCGTCGACTGGAGAGATGGGCACGATGATGTACTGGAGTGCACCGAATCGCATCTTCAATCAGACGCTGAAAAAGCTGGAACAAACACTTCGCCGCGAACAGTACGTCGGGTATCTGGACCTTAACTGCATCGTGAACCACCAGGGCATCTATCCCTTGGAATTTACCGCACGGTTCGGATATCCGACCATCAGTATCCAGCAAGAGGGGTTGACCACTCCAATGGGAGCGCTGTTGTACGCTCTCGCACATGGCGAGCGAATTGATCTGAAAGCGAAATCGGGATTTCAGATTGGGGTGCGGATCGTGGTCCCGCCTTTCCCCTACGAGGATCCGAAGTTTTTTGAAGCGAACTCGAAAGACCGGGTCATTATTTTCAAGAAGCCATCTCTCGAAGGGCTCCATATCGAGGACGTCCGCACTCAGAACGGTGAGTGGATTATTACCGGAACCTCCGGAGTGGTGCTCATCGTTGTCGGCACGGGCGTCACGGTGCGGCAGGCACAGGCGCAGGTATACAATCGAATCAAGAACATCATGATTCCGAATATGTACTATCGTGATGATATCGGAGAGCGGTGGTTCGAAGATTGCGACCGACTGCATGCGTGGGGCTACCTTCGTGATTCCTAACGGAGTAAGATCAGCGGTGGTTCGGCAGGTTGTTTCCCTGGAAATCTAGTGATATACCCGTACCGGTAGTAAGTACGGCTTTAGCCACTCCTCCAAAGAGGTTGGGGGTACACTGCCACGCCGAACCACGCTTGCCGGCCGGCACTCGAACGCGAGTAGCGCAGGCTGCTAACGAAGTTTTCCCCAGTCGAGTCGAACAAGCATGTCAAAGAAGCCCGAAAGCAGTACCCTCGAAGTAGTCCCACCCGAAGACATGGGTTCGAAATCAAGGCCCCGGCGTTCACGTTGGGCGCAGCCGGAGGGAGTCCGACTGGACGATCTGGAGAAAGCCATTATTTCGCAACTGCAGGACGACGGTCGAAAGCCCTTTCAAACGATTGCTCGGGAATTGGGTGTCGATGAAAAAACCGTTCGTAATCGTGTCGGGCGAATGCGAGAGCGCGGCATGCTGCGAATCATTCCGACGACGGAAGGCAATGCCTTACGAGACTGCATCGTAGCTTTGGTAGCGATTACCATTAGCCAGGAGGGCCGCTCCAATCCTGAGGCCGTCGCTCAGAGAATCGCCGCGTTACCCTGCGTCTCCTGGGTGGGAGCGCTGCTTGGACGTTACGACATCATTGCCGAGGTGGTAGTCGAATCACGAGATGCCCTTGCACGTTTTCAGATGAACGATCTACCGAAGATTCCCGGTGTCGGCCTTACCGAAGGATTTCTGGTAATGTCGCACTACGGCAGTCGAGGCGTGCCGTTCGTTGACGAGCTGTTAAAGCAATCGCAATGAGCGACGTAGTGCGGTTCGCCGAGCTGTTCGAGAAGCGAAACCGCTTGGCACCGGATGACTTTGTCATCTACGGCGGCACGTTCGATCCGATTCACTCCGGTCACGTTACCGTCCTTCGCAGTCTGCTGACGTTGTTCCAAAGCTGCATTCTAGCTCCTGCATCGTCGAACCCGTGGAAGCCTGTTCCCCCAACCGACCTTGACCTCCGCATCGCGATGATTGAGCTGGTATTGAAAGCCGAGTCACTCCCGACGACTGACACCCCGGAGGGAACAGGGATATTCATTGTCGGAGAGGGCTACGTTTACTCGGAGGATCTTGTCGCACGCCTGCGGGACCTTCGCCGGGGTGCAATCTATTGGGCAGTGGGCGAGGACGGCGCAGCATCGGTACGGCAGTGGCGAAACTGGGAGCAACTCGACATTACTGCCGTGGTCTTACCGGTCATCGATCCTGTGCATGCTACCGACATTCGCTTAGGACTCGCGCCGGTTCATCACGCCCTGCTCGGTTTCTGCCGGAAGCACGGACTTTATGGCTTGACTTAGGCAGAAGCCCCTTCCGCCGAACATTCAGGCTCGAAATTACCCCGCAAATAGTCAACAAAAGCCCGCCTTAAGAGAATCCCTGGGCTCGTCGATACGATTGGTGAGGACCTGCCTTGCATCAATAAGGGTAGCACCTCCCGGAATCCGTGCGGTATTCGTCCGCCTCGGAAAGAGGAGAACGCTCGCAATTTCCTGCGTCCGATACTACGGACCGGAAATCGAAGACGGAGCGGTAGTTTTCATAGCTTGGGGCACCTTCTAGTCATGTTCGGATTGAAGAAGAAAAAGAGTAGCAGCCCGGAGCGAAAGCTCCAGAAAACTTCCGTCGCCGACGAGATGCGAATCAAAAGCATTCTCGGTATTCGGAAACTGGAAAGCATGCCCGCACAGGCCGCCCGAGCATTCCAACTTGCTAGCAATCCCAACGCCAAAATCAGCGACTTTGTCAAAGTCATCGAAGCTGACGAGGCCCTCAGCGCCCGCATCGTGAGAATCGCCAACTCGGTGTACTTCCGCCGCGGTGAAGAAGCCAAAGACATCGAGAAGGCGGTCGCAAACATCGGTCTCAACGAACTCCGGTGTCTCATTTCGGCGACCATGCTGCGAAGTTTGCTGCTGGGTAAGCATAAGGCGCGCGAACAAATCTGGGCCAACGCGGTTGCCACAGCCATCTGCTGTCGGAAGCTCTCAGCGCGCACCAACGTCGGTGAGGGCGAAGCATTTTTATGTGGTCTGCTGCACGACGTCGGCAAGCTAATCATGATCCGCAAAAACGGCGAACTTTACGAGCGGGTTCTGCTCAAGGCGGCAGGCGGCGAATCGAGCTTCGTGCAGGCGGAAGATCAGGTATTCGATCTCAACCATATCGAGGTCGGTCGCTGGATCGGCGAGAAATGGAGTTTCCCTGAAGCGGCGATACGCGCCATTGCATTTCACCACCACAGTTGGCCGAAGGACGCGGCGCAGCGAGGTCGTGCAACCAGCCACGCCATGCTCGTCAAGGCCGCGGACACCATCGCTCATGCAGCCGGCATCGGCCATGGTGCAAATTTTCGTCCCTTCCAGCAGCAGGCAGATCGCGAACTGGAGCGGGTACGGGAGCAGCTGCAGTTTGGCTCAATCGCGGAAGTGCGTTCGCTAGTAGAGCAACTACAAGGAGAATTCGAACGTGAGTTCTCACTCTACCGGGCGGAGAACTGGTAGGAGTGAAGGAGATGCAACCACATACCGAACACAGCATCTTCAACAATTCCGAGCTTCCGAGCGAAGCCGAAGCGTTGGCGATGGAAGCCGCTGCGACGACCGGCAGCACGTTGCTCGACGAACCGCTGCCGCGCCTCGGCATCCGCGTTTTGAATGTCATGCTCTCCAACCGCAAGCTCCTGCCGATGCTGCTATCGCTCGGCGTCGTAGTCGAGCTGCTACTCTACTACTACTTCAGCAGTTCCCCCATCGGAGTCGCGGTGGCTATCGGCTTCGCAGCGTTACTGGCGGCAGCGTTCGGATGCTGGTGGACCGGTCTCGTCCTGAGCGCCAGCGTCTCGCGCAGCATCGACAGATTGTGCGAGCTCGTATCAACCCATGCCGAACGAACCGGCATGATGCCGGAGATCAAATCCGATCCGCAGGCCGTAACCGGACTGCGGCCCATTGACACCTATCTTCAGCTCGTGCAAGACGTGCTGACCCTCCCGCTCAACAGCTCCACACGACTGGCGGAAGAGTTCAGGGAGTTACAGGATCGGTATGAACTGGTCACCACCAATATCGCCGCTTCGGTCATCATCAGCGATGCCGCCGGTCGAATTCTGCTGTGTAGCCCTTATACCCAGGTGCTGACGGGCTATACCTCGGCGGAAATCGAGGTAGTTCACCGGGGCGGTGAAGACTTTATCGCCTCTATCGTGCTGGATGAAGACCTGGAGCGCTATCAAAGAGCATGTCACGTCAGCCGTCTTGGAGAAGACATTCTGGTGCGCTACCGCATTCGTCATCGCAGCGGATTGCGGCTCTGGCTCGAAACACGAATGGTTCCGGTGGTGGACGAAGACGGCGAGGTGCAGTCAGTGATGAGCGTCACGATTGACGTCACCGATTCGCTCACCTATCAGGAACAAATCGAAGAGCAAAACCGGGATCTCAGCGATTTCGCCTATATGGTGTCTCACGATTTGAAGGCGCCGATATTCACCATAAAGGGAATGGCAGCCGCGCTGCTGGAGGATTACGCCGCCCAGCTCAATTCGGACGCTGTCGAGTTGCTCCAGTACATCACCGAGGGAGCCGAGCGCTTGGAGCAACTGGTGGCAAGCGTCATCGAGTATTCTTCCGTTGCGACCAAAGACGGCACGCACGCACCGGTCGAGCTCGGCGGAGTGATTGCCAATGTAAAAGCGGACTTACAAGAACTCATTCGCGCAAAGCAAGCGACTGTCAGACTACCGAGTGAGCCGCTGCCTTCCATCCTGGGCGATCAGATCCGGCTCTACCAGGTCTTCTCCAATCTCTTCGGCAACGCGCTGAAATACTCTGCGCCGGAACGTGTGCCCGAAATAACGCTCAGCGTACGTCGGCCTGATCCCGACACCGTTGCTTTCGATATCAAGGACAATGGTCTCGGTATCCCGGAGGAGCGCCTTGGCGACATCTTCCGCCCCTACCACCGAGCCCACGGCAATGAGATCGAGGGAAGCGGCATCGGACTTGCCTGTGTGAAAAAGATTGTTGAACGGTTGGGCGGCACGGTGAGTGTCGCGAGCAGAGAGGGTGAAGGAAGCGTCTTTACCGTGACGCTGCCGGCACCCCCTGCCCCACCGCAAAGCGTGCCTGAGGACTTGGCACGATTGTTTTGATGTCCGTCGGAATGATCGCACGCGGCCACCGAGCCCAGTGCGCGTCATACCGTAGCGAGACAAGTGCATGGATGCAGAGACAGACAAAGTAGTACGGCCAATTCTTCTGGTCGATGATAG
>JAGRAW010000330.1 GCA_020434415.1 Bdellovibrionales bacterium | reverse complement strand
TTGTCATTGCGAAAGTGGCTTGCCACGATAGGAATAATCGCGCGGCGATTTTCCCATCTCGCAACAAGCTGTGGCAATCTTGGTGAACTCAGCCAAACCCTCTTCCCTTTCTTCGCTATGACAGACAACCGTGACAGCGCTCGCGCCGCGCACGGCGAAACGCTACGAATCAGATACTCCGCATCCTGACGGGTTCAGTCAGCGACGTCGCAGCACTTTAGCGGCCCGGCTGCCGTGGTGTTCGCCGATTGTCGCTTCGAACTTCGGCGCACCTTCGACGAGAATCGTGGCTGGTGCATTCGCGGGAGTGCCGAGAGGAAGTATCAGTCCCGGCGTTAGCTGCAGAAAATCGCGGACCTTGATCCGGCCGGATGCCAGCTCGGCGGCAACATTGACTTTTGCAGCGAGGATCTTGCCGCGAATGCGCTCCTCGGTTCGGTGATCGCGATCGAGCGTGGACGTACGCATCGCGCCGCTGCCCAGCTTCTCTTTTATCGGTCCCAGCAATGCCGACGGGAGGCAGATTGAAATCGGAGCGGTCGTCGGATCTAACTCCAGCCCTATCGCAATAACCATGGCGGAATCACTCGCCGTTCCAAGCGAAACGGTTAGCGGGTTGTATTCGGCACGGACGTAAACGCATTCAATCGGATATAGCGGTGCCCAAGCTTCTTTGAAGGCTTCCAGCATGACGGCAGCCGCTTTGGCCATCAAACGATTCTCGATCGCCGTAAATTCACGACCGGTCGTTCGCTTCCGTGTTCGTCGGAGAGGAGACCCCCCAAACGATGCCTCGACAACGGCGTCCACCATGATGGGAGGACAGACCAGAGCGGCTTGCCCCGGCAGCGGCGGCATTCGAAACAGATGAATACTGCTCGGATGTTCGATCCGGTTGAAATACGGGCTGAGCTTTTCCGTCCCGACACCTGCTACTGTGACACCGACATTGCGTCCAAGATGTCGTGTGAGGTCAGCACGCAGAACGCGGGCGAACGCTTCCGCGATTACCTCCAGGCCGGGGAGCCGTCCTCGAACGATGCGCTCCTCTCCGACCAAGCTGATGGGGCGGTGTGGGGAGTCAGGCTCGAGCTCGTGCGTCGTGCCTTCGACGGAATCAAGCAGCAGCTCGACTTCCTTTGGTAAAAGGATCTGGTTCACCTCCTTTTTGTCGGCTTTCGAGGGAAAATTCTTGACTAGGTAGCGGAGCCACCTAACAATGACTGCGAACCACCGCGGGAGGAACTCATGGCTACACGGCAGCGTCGATTTGAACGATCCAAGAAGGGAATGTGGAAGGGAATTGCCTCGACCTTGCTGATCGCTCTGTTCAGCACCGGCCTCTCCGGCTGCCTCTACACCGATATCAAAACTCCACTCGATACCGACGTAGCGGAGACGACGCTAGGGACGAAGGTCGGACGAGCGAGTGCACGATCCTACCTCTTCCTTTTTGCAACGGGAGACGCGTCCGTCGAAGCCGCAGCGCGGGACGGCTTTATCACGACGATCCGCCACCTTGATGCCCAACAGAAGGTGGTGCTCTTCGGCCTCTACACCGAGACGACAACGATCGCCTACGGAGACTAGCCATGCGTGTTCTGCTGCTGGGCGCAACGCTCTCGCTCACGCTCGGCCTGCAAGGCTGCGTCTATGGCATCCTCTATACGGACGTGACCCGACCTCTGACCCGGAACATGGATGTCACACCGAACCCGGAGACAAAGCTCGTGGGGAAAAGCCGGCTGAATCGCCTGAGCGAGCCGCTGTCCGGACTCGATATCCGCGTGGAACTGGCTAGTAATGCCATCGGGGATGCCGCCAAACAGGCGGGAATGCAAAAGATTTACTATGCAGACCTTCGGCAGCAGAGCGTCTTGCTGGGAATCTGGCAGAGAACTACCGTTATCGTATACGGCGAATAGCGTTCTGAAATCTCTTAAGTAACTAGTTTTAAAGACCAATTACGGTTTTGCGGCATCCTATCGCGAGCGCCTTGCTCGAATCGCTGGACTTTACGCGAAAAACTTGCAATAAGGTCGGTCCTACTTGAGAATCTAAGAATGCTTCACTCTCGCGCCGATCATCTAGGAGTTTGCACCTCGGCTCTTTGCCTAGTGCACTGCCTCGTTGCGCCGTTGATCGTTCCGCTCTTGCCGCTCACCGCTCTAGGTGACCACGAGGAATGGGTCCATGTGGTGCTCGCGATCGTGGTGGTTACCGCGGCAAGCTTTGCCTTTGGACGAGGCTACCGACGACATGGACGACGTTACCCGCTACAGCTAGCCGGCATCGGCTCAATGCTGATTCTCGCCGCACTTTTTCTCTCACACGAACCGCTGGCAGGGCTCGGCCTTAGCACGCAAGGCATTGTCACCTCCGTGGGAGGAATCCTGCTGATTCTGGCCCATCTGCAAAACCTGACGCTGGAGTCGAGCTATGGCATCGTGCAGTGCTGCGAATCCGCGTGATTACGTCGAAGACTCCCTTCAGACCCTCCGCGAATCCGGAGCACGGGTAACAGCAACCCGCACCGCCGTCCTTGAATGCCTCGGCAGTGCCAAGCGCCCCCTTTCTGCCCGCGATATCCTGGAGCGCATCCAAGCCTCGCCGGAAATGCCGAAAATTGATCAGGCTTCAGTCTACCGGATTATCGAGACCCTGCTCGAGCTGGGCCTGGTTCACAAAGTCTTTCCGTCAGGCCATTTCATGGCCTGCCGTCATTCGAGCTGCGGTGAAAAGCTCCACTTGCTGGCCCATTGCACAAAGTGTGACGCCTCTTTGGAACTCGGCGTTCCGGAACAACTTACCGCCCCGATGAGCTGGTATTTGACGCAACAGCTCGGGTTTCTGCCGACCGACCACCTGTTTCAGGTAACGGGCCTCTGTCCCACCTGCAAAAGCTCCGAGTAAGCTGCTGCACATTTCTCAATCCTGCAAGACCGGCAAGAAAGAACGGCCGGCTCCAAAGCATTTTTCCGCATGCCGGTCTGCTTTCAGCACCCGGCATGCTAAGCTATCTCGGCCTACCCTGTTGTCACTTCACGCAAGGAGCGCTTCGCTATGCAGGACTTTATCTTTTCATTGCCGACCAAGTTGTTCTTCGGACCGAGCCAGGCGCAAGCCTTCGCAAAGGAACTTCGAAAACTCGGTAGCCGCGCCTATTTGATTACCGGCGGCGGCACAGTAAAGCGACTCGGCTACCTCGACGGTCTTTTGGAGTGCCTGAAGGAAGAAGGAATTGCCGTAGACGAGTTTTCCGGCATCGAGCCCAACCCGCTTTCCGAGACAGTCAATCGCGCCGCGCGCGAAGCGGAGGGAAAAAACTACGACTTCGTCCTCGCCTTCGGTGGCGGTTCTGTGCTCGACGCGGCGAAGGCAATTGCAGCGCTCATCGCTGAAGACGAACAAGATATCTGGGAGTTCGTGGCCGGAAGTCCGCGTCAAGGAAAGCTGACACATGCCCTTCCCCTCGCAACGGTGCCGACGACTGCCGCAACGGCTTCGGAGATCACGCCCTACGCCGTGATCTCCAACAAGGCGGTGCAAGGCAAATCGGTGCTGGCTTACGAGTTCATGAAACCAGCCGCTTCTTGGCTTAATCCGCTGTTCACCCTGGGCTTGAACGAAACGGTGACTCAGGACGGCGCAGCCGACATTCTCAGCCACATTTTCGAGAACTATCTGCTCGGCGGCACGGACTCCCCGGTCGCCGACCGCGTCAGCGAAGCGTTGTTTCTCACGGTCCTCGAAACGCTCCCCAAGCTGCTGAAGGACTTGCAGAACAAGGACCACCGAGCCGTGCTGCAGTGGTGTGCGACCTGGGCGTTAAGCGGGTTGCAAAGCGGGGGGCGGAAGCCGAGCGAGTTCGTGCTTCACTCCATCGAGCACTCGATGTCCGGCTATCGCCATGAGATCGCCCACGGCCGGGGGCTTGCAACTTTGTATCCTGCATACTTCCGCTGGCTTTGGCAGGAGAACCGCGGAAGAGAGCGCTTCATTCGGCTCGGACAGATTCTGTTCAATTCACAGTCGGGCGGTGAAAAGGCAGGTCTGGATTTCATCGAACAGTTCGAGCGTTGGTTGGAAGTCAATGGTCTGCTGCAATCTGCGGCAGACCTCGGACTCCCTCAGGAAAGCTTCGAACCGATCGCCAAGTATGCGGTGAAAGTATACGGTGACGGCACCAAGCTGAACGCACTTGGACCGATGACGGTCGCGGATATCGTGACCGTGTTGGAAATGACCGGGTCTCAGCGATCGTCCTAGGTATATCGGCAGATGATCGGAATGGGGACGATCCCTCTAGGATTCACTGTAAACCTGAGTTTGAACCTGAACCTGCACTTGAACCTGAACCTGCGCTTGCACCTGAACCTGCAGTGCAGTAATTCGCTCAATCCAGAGCATACCGGCGGGCGGTATTTTCTCCCGCACTTTTATTGGGTACTACCATGAAACAATTCTTGCTTACCGCAGGCGGTCCGCTTCTCTCACTCGAAAGACGAGAGGCCCCGCTTCCTGAGCCCGGCGCCAACGAAGTGCGAGTACGCATCAAGGCGGTATCGCTGAATTATCGCGACATCATGATCGCCAAAGGCATGTATCCGGGTGTCGAATTTCCGCTTGTCCCCTTCTCCGACGGCGCCGGCATCGTGGAGGCGGTCGGAGGCAGCGTGACCCGCGTGAAGGAAGGAGACCGAGTCTGTCCAATCTTTATGCAAACCTGGCTTCATGGAGGATTCCGAGCGGAATATTCGCCGAGTTCCCTGGGAGGGCAGTCCGCGGGAGTACTCAGCGAATGCGTCTGCGTGGCGGAAGACGGCGTAGTTCGCATTCCGGAGCACCTCGGATTTGAGCAGGCCGCGACCCTGCCATGCGCCGCGGTGACAGCATGGAACGCGTTGTTTGAAAGAGGCGCGCTCAAGCCGGGCATGACCGTGTTGCTGCAGGGTACCGGAGGGGTCTCGAT
>JAGRAW010000032.1 GCA_020434415.1 Bdellovibrionales bacterium | reverse complement strand
TGCGCTGCTCTTGCTCTTTCTGCTTACCGTTGGGACTATAGCGAAAATCTTTCGCTAAACCCATGGCTGTTTCGCACACTGATTTCATCCCCGTATGTGAACCGTGCTTCCTCGGCAACGAGGAGCGCTACGTCCAGGACGCCGTTCGCTCCGGGTGGATTTCCAGCGCCGGAGGCTACCTCAGTCGCTTCGAGGAGGAGTTCGCGGCCTACTGCGGTGCCGACTTTGGTATCGCCTGCTCCAGCGGGACAGCAGCACTCCACCTAGCCTTGCTGGCCCATGGAATTGGCGCCGGCGACGAAGTGATCATTCCCGATTTCACCATGGTCGCTGTACTGAACGCGGTCCTCTATTGCGGTGCGACGCCTGTGTTCGTCGATGTAGAAGCAGACACCTGGAATATTGACGCGGACCTCCTCCGGGAGAAGGTGTCGTCAAGAACCAAGGCCGCAATCGTCGTTCACACCTACGGACATCCTTGTGAGATGGGCGCTATTCGAGACGCCGCGGTTGCTGCCGGCATCCCGATCATTGAGGATGCTGCGGAAGCCCACGGCGCGGAGTATCAAGGAGTGAAGTGCGGCAATTTAGGAGCAGCCGCGTGCTTCAGTTTTTTCGGCAACAAGATTATCACTACCGGCGAAGGCGGAATGGTCGTCACCTCCGACCGGAAAATCGCCGAGCGATGCCGCTATTTTCGCAATCTGTGCTTCTCACTCGAGGGTCCACGGGACTATCGACACGGTGATGTCGGCTACAACTATCGGATGACTAACCTGCAAGCGGCCCTCGGTTGCGCACAACTCGAACGGCTTGACGAGCTTGCAGAGCGGCGAATTCGCAATGCGAAACGCTACACGCGGCGACTTTCTCAAGTGCCCGGCTTGGCCTGTCCTGTGGAACGGCAAGGGGTCAAAAACGTGTACTGGATGTATGGCCTGGTCGTGGACGAGGCGAAGTTCGGCATCTCTCGCGACGCTCTTATGGCGCAGTTGACGCAGAGAGGGGTAGACTCTCGACTCTTTTTCAAACCGCTCCACTCCCAGCCCCTGCTCCAGCGATTCGGCCTCGCTGTCACAGCGCAGTACCCGGTCACCGAATCTCTCTCAGCCCGCGGTCTCTACCTTCCTTCCGGTTCCGGCCTTACTGATGACCAGCTTGACCGTGTATGTGCCGCCATAGAAGCGATACACCACGAGGCGAAACGGTGAGCAAGAGCATCACGTTTTTCTTCCCCCACAATCCCTATCCGGCGCGAAGCGGCGGGCATCAACGATGCTTGGAGATGCTCTCGGCTTTCAGGGATTTAGGTTGTTCAGTCTCGCTCCTTAGCTCGACGCTCTGGACCGACCAGGCCTGGAGCGATGAAGCCATACGTGCCCTCGAAGCAAGATATGTGAGGAGCGTCAGGATTTGGAAACCGACAGCAACAGACCTTGAACTGCGCGCCCTCGACAAAGAGCGTCGTCCAAACCCGCCGCTCGCCGACAAAGTGTGGGCGCCTCCGGCGCTCGTCGAGTGGGTCGCAAAAGAGATTGCCGCTCTGTGCCCGGACGCTCTGGTGATGAGCTACCCTTTTTGGGATGTGCTGTACTCTAAAGAAGCTCGAGCAGATCGACGGACAATAATCGATATACACGAAATCGCATCGATGCAGGTGCCGCTTGAAGCCTTGCTGTGGGAACAGATTGGCTCGCTGCCTTTGAGTCTCACGAGCATGCAACCGTCGCTCATTGACGAGTTACAGTTCGCGGCTCAACCCCTAACCGTCGATGGCGAGGAGATGTCTCTCTACAATCAGTATGATTGCACCATCGCCATCTCCCTGCGCGAGCGCGAGGTAATCTCGGCGCACTGCCCGGACACCACCGGTCTGTACATTCCTGCAACCTACACACCTGCGGAGCGACCGTTGAGCTGCAGCGGACGTCCACTGTTCCCTGTAGGCCCCAATCCATTGAATCTGCAGGCGTACGCATTCTTTGTAGTCAAAGTCCTGCCGCACATTCTTGGCGTCGACGACCGGTTTGAGCTATGCGTGAGCGGACATTGGTCGAAGACACACCTCTTTGACGCATCGGGCATTACGCTCCTCGGGTTTGTTCCTGACCTGGATACACTGTATGAGAACACCAGCTACTTGGTGACGCCGGTGCTGGGCGGGACGGGGCAGCAAGTAAAGATAGTGGAAGCCATGGCAAGAGGGCTTCCGGTTGTTGCATGGCACTCGGTGCAAGGGAACTCTCCCATCGTGCATGGGGAGAACGGCCTGATCGCACACTCACCGGAAGAGTTTGCCGAGCACATCGTCCGACTGGAAACAGACCCGGCTTTCCGTCGGCGGCTCGGGCACACTGCTTGGGAAACCGTGAAGGATTCATTTTCACGACGGCATTTTCTAGAGGAACTGCAGAAAGCACTATGACTCGCTCTATTGCCGCTACGGACCTGGCGTTCGCTGACCTGGACTACAACCGGCAGACGATTGCCGTCATGGAACGCGTCCTCAGCAGGACTTCGAACTGCATCGATATCGGCGCAGGAACGGGAGAGCTGCTCCGGGAAATGGTTCGTCTCGCACCGGAAGGAACTCATTCTGCATTCGACCCGCTGCCGCAGAACGTTGAAAAGCTGAGAGCAAACTTTCCCAACGTAGGCGTACATGAACTCGCTCTAAGCGACTCGAACGGCGATGCGACGTTCTGCTATGTGCCGAACGCGCCCGGCTACAGCGGCCTTCGCAGGCGGGACTACGAAGGCCGGGAGGAGACGGTGATCCCCCTCACCGTCCGCACGGCGACGCTTGATTCCATACTACCGCAGCCAAAGCAAATCGACTTCATCAAACTCGATGTTGAAGGCGCAGAACTTCAGGTACTCAAAGGTGCTCACCGCTTGCTCGAACAGGAGCGACCGTTTATCGCTTTCGAGCATGGGAAAGGAGCTGCAGATTTCTACGGCACGCGACCGGAGCATCTCTACGCCTATCTTGTAGACGACCTGGGCTATTCATTGACTCTGCTTAGCCGCTGGCTAGCCGGTGCTCCCGCGCTCGCTTCAGTCGAGGCTTTCGGGAAAGAGTTTGATGAGGAGCGCAACTGGTTCTTTCTTGCCGTCCCGAGGGTGTAGCAATGGTATTTGATTCGGGCTATGCAGCTCTTTACGACGTCATGTATGCGGAAAAGGACTATGCCGCCGAGTGCACATTGCTCGAGCGCCTCTTCCGGAAGCGTAGCCGAGCATCCTCCGTGCTGGATCTTGGCTCCGTGCTGGATCTTGGCTGCGGGACAGGAAGGCATGCCGTAGAGTTGGCGCAACGGGGGTATCGAGTTACCGCTGTCGATCGCTCGCCGCACATGCTAGCCGAAGCGAAACGACGGGCGACGGAAGCCTCGGCAGAAGTCGAGTTCGTCGAGAGTGATATCTGCACCCTGCGTTTGGACCAGGAATTCTCTGCGGTCATTTCGATGTTCGCGGTCATGGGATATTTGACGACGGACCGCGCTTTCCATGCAGCGCTCGAAACAGCGCGAGGCCATCTGGAGCCCGGCGGCGTATTCGTGTTTGACGTCTGGTATGGGCCGGCTGTCGAACGCCAAAGTCCTGAATGTCGAGAACGGCTACTGGAAACTACGCGCGGCCCGGTAAGACGCATTGCTACTCCGGTCAAGCGCCCGCACGAACATGTCGTGGAAGTCATGTATACCCTCGAGTCAGCGTGTGGTGCTCGCATCGCCGAAGAATCCCATTCGATGCGCTACTTCTTCCCGGACGAGTTACAGCGAGCACTGACCGCAGCCGGTTTTGCCGCCTACGAGCTACGAGCTTTTCCCAATATCGAGCAGCCGCCCACCGAGTCAGACTGGAATGCTATTTGCCTCTGCGTTCGGCCGGAATGAAAAGAAAAAATGGTGACAGAGACCAATATTCCTAATTTCCCATCCGGCAACGTCATGAAAGATCGGCGGTGGACTAGAAATTAGGAATATTGGTCTCTGTCACCATTTTTCTTGCTATACTGGGGCGTGGACAAAATCGGGGAAAAATACGAGTCTTTATCTGCTGCCGATCAAGCCGAAGATCGGTATTTTCAGCAGCTTACGCCGGAAGAACGCGTTCAGATACTGCTGGAGCTCGTCAGCCGGTACGGACATTTATATGATGGACCTTCAGACAGATTTGAGAGAGTTTATCGAGTTACTTCTCTCGAAGAAGGTTGAGTTTCTCGTTGTCGGCGCTCACGCCGTTGCCTTTCACGGACATCCGCGGTTGACCGGTGATATCGATTTTCTCATACGGCTCACTCCCGAAAACGCTGAACGGCTCGAGCAGGTTTGTTCAGCATTCGGGTTCTCCGGCCCGCCATTTATTGCCTCAGAGTTTTTGAAAGCCGGCCAGACCTTCCAGTTGGGCCGTCAACCCAATCGAATCGACATCCTCACTTCTATCTCAGGAATTGCCACGGATGAGGCGTGGGAGCGCAAGGTCAGGGGAAAACTTGCGAGCCTTGAGGTTTTTTACATCTCGAAGCCGGACCTTATCCAAAACAAGCGCGCCACCGGGCGCTTGAAAGACCTTGCCGACGCAGACATCCTGTCTCGTCGATAAAGAAATGGTGACACAGACTTCTAATGGGCGTGCTGAGCGCTGCTCGCGCTTTGCACCGGCGCTAGGGACCGTAGGATGTCGGTGAATTTCTTCACGTTCTTTGCCAAACCGAATTCAGCGGTGTCTCGCGCGGCGGCGGCGGCTGCATAGTGGTCGTAGGACGCGAGAACTCGCCGGATAGCGCTGACCCACTGATCGATGTCATCGATGTCGGCAATGCGGTTTTCTTTGACAACTAGCTTGTCACCCTTGGGACCGCCGCGATCGGAGCAAATGACCGGAATACCGTTCATCTGTGCCTCGACAACGCAGCGACCAAACGTTTCGTGAATGCGAAAAGGCGCAAGAAAAACGAGAGTGTCTGAGTAGAATTCTTTCGCGTCCATCGGCCCGGTGTAGATGACGTTTGGGGGCACCAGCGATTGCGGCATCCAGCAGTGCGTGCCGACGATGCGGAAAACAAGGTCAGGCATTTTTTGTGCTATCCGGATAAATATTTCGGCTCCCTTGTGGTAACCCATTTGATTCATCGTGATGAATCGCCGCTCTCGCGGCTCGGCGATCACGTCCGTCGGATCGATGAACGGGTAGATGACCTCGCTTTCGAGCCCGAACTGGTCGGCAAGAAGCTTCCGAGTGTAGAGCGAATTGGCAATGAGCACATCAGGTAGGTGCTCGATTTTGGCCTGATAGCTGCAGCCCCGGCAGAGCTGTCCGCAATGGGAAAGCGCGAACGCATCCATTGCCACTGTGCAGAAACTCTCGTAGGAACGGACAAACTGGATGCTTTTCTTGCCAAGTACCCGCGCCGCGTCAATTGCAACCGGTGCCCAATTGAGCTGGGTCACGACAATATCGTTCGCTTTGATTGCCTCGGTCGGTTCAACGGCTTTTGGAGTCTCGCTTCGCTCGTCGCCGCATAAGTAGTTCACTTCGATATCCGGCTCCTCACGCAACGCACGAATCAGCGTGTCGATGCTTTTCTCTGCTCCGCCGACAAGCGGATAGAGATGCTCCATGAGGAATAGGACTTTCATACTGCCTTTACTACTTTCCGAAGTTGGTATCGGCAGTATTCGCCAAGACCTTGAATAGGCCTTCGGTGGAGCTTGTGAGCTATACGACTTGGCCTCCCACCGTCGCTTGCCCGATATCTGCGACTTTTAAGTACGAACGGACCAGCTCTCGTCGCTTTAGGTGATCGGCCAGCGATCCCAGCGCATCACCCAGTGTCTCCTCGAGCGCGCGTAAACCGCCATTTTGAAGTGAACCGGCTTCACCAAGAATGCGACTGATTTCGCTCAGCGCCCCCTGAAAGTCGGCACTGTCTGCAGCAACACGCTCCTGCCAATCATCCAGGTTGGCGCAAGTGATCGCGGTCATGTCGAGCAGCTCTCGCATCAAAGCAGGCTCGAGGTTGATCAGCCGCACTAGATCTTTTGCCTTGTCTACTTCATCTTTGAAAAATGAGGCTAGGGTATAGGGGCGCATTAGTCGCGCGAGGATGGAAACTCGACGTATTTCTGCCCTTTCCTTTGAGCGGCGCTCAACCCAGCGTGAAAGGCCCCAGCCGGTAAGGAAGGTCCTGTCGAAGAGCGAACTGTCAGTTTCAGCCAGAGTACGGTTAAAGCTGAAGTGGAGCCAATCTAGCGAAGTATCGGTGACGTCAACCGATGCCTTCGAAAGGAAACCGGCTCGCCAAATGGCGCGAGTCAATGTATCTGCCTCAGCTGCTCCGCCAAGCGCAACCTGGCCAAGCATAATTGTAGAACCCGAACTCTTGATATACGCGTCGACGTGAGCCGCAAACAAGCCGGGAGTGGGCAGCACTCCCGGGCCGAGCACGAGCACGGCTGGAGCTGTGGTCTGCTGAATCGCCTCACGAAGGCCGATGCAAAGCTGCTCGTAACGATGTCCAATGTAGATTCCTCGACGGACACGTATCGCGTCATGGGCGTGCACCTGCCCCAGATCCGAGCGCTGACCTGAGACGACGGCAAGTTCCCACTCGGAGTCCGAAAGCGTTTGCTGATCGAGCGCTCCGCGAAACGCTGCCACCTCGGATTCCAGCAGCCCTAAGGAAATGACGCTGAGCAGCGGCTTGCCGCCTCGCTTCGTAGGCTTTACTTGCGGCTGTGCCGGCTGGGAAAACGACATGACGACCGGCGTCTGGCCTTGCACTAGCGCATCGTAAAGGGCCGAGTCGAAGGCACTTAGAAATAAGGGAGCGGGGACGATGGTTATTCGCAGCCCATCGTCGAGGTTCTTAATCCGGCGTACAAGAAAGAGGGGGTCGGGATTCGCCTCGTGTTCCGGCAGCTGCTCAATCTGCTTCCTGCGAAACGCGTAAGCCTGTAGCGCCAGCACTGCGTTCTCTGCTTCCAGTAACGCCTTAGGCTTCTGGTTTGGCGCAATTTGGTGCGTTTGAAAGGTGAGCCCACCTTTGTCTCGCACGCGAAACCAACTGAGCGCAACCTCTGCAACGGGGTTCTTCGTGAGCTGCCGATAGAGCGCCGCACTCCAACCCGGAAGAGCAATGCAGTTCTCGGCCAGGCGAGCAATGACTTCACCGCGACACTCTCCGGCACCAAGATTGAATGCCTGTGCAGTAGTAGCGCCGGGCAGCGGGAGGACCCTCACGCGGCGATCAGAAACTGCATCGGCAAGCCGACGTGACACGAGTCCGTTCTGAGAGGTATCCACTACCACGACTTCAAGTGTGACGTCCGTCTCACGCAGCACGCTCCGCACCGCCGCGACGACGTCGCCCTCACGATAGAGCAAGAGCACAGAGACTTTTGGTCGAGGTTCGAGATGGTACAGTTGCTGCGAGCGGTTCGCTAGGCGGTCAATTGCTTCAGCAGCCCTCCTGGCACACCGGCCATCCAGCGGGCTGCCGAACGTATCGAGAAAGCTCTCCTTGGTCCCGATACCGAAATTCGTCTGCCTCGGAAAGTGCGTGCTGTGCAGAGCTTGATCAAACAATCGGTCCTGCTCGAGGAAGCGCTCCCCGTCATGCTCCAGGACGTAGTAGAGGCGCATCACGGGGAGATTGAGCAACGCTGCCTCGACTGTCACCGTGGACGTTACCGCAGCGACGAGATCAACTTCGGACATCAGTTCCAGCGAGTCTCCCTCTGTAACCACAGTAAGACGAGGTCCAAACGCGTCGGGCAATGTCTGATACACTTCCGGATATTGCTGTGTGGGATGGAGCTTCAGTATCACCTCGACATCGTCACGAGTCAGAAACTTGCGAATCAGACGCTCGTACAAGGCGAGTTCCTGGGCAAAGCTCATCGTCAGATGACGAGCCCAACACTGCGCAGCAAGAAGCACCCGGTAGGGCGCTGTGGTTTGCCGCGTACGCTTTATCTTCGCGAGCCGGTCTATTCTAGGATTACCGCAGACGACAATCTCGCCCGCGATTCCTCGCTCCCGGAGATTTTCAGCAAGGGCGGTTGTCCACACTAGATTCATTTCGCAGCCGCCTTCGAACGGTAGCCGTCGGTGCGACACCTCCTCTGCGGCGTGCGGCACGGGCGCCTGGATGCCGTCTTGGATGCGAGCCGTGCGCACACCATTTCGCTCTGCTGCCCGAATCAAAAGCTGTTCAAGGAGTTCGATGTCGTGACCGAGCACCACCGCAACCGGTCGGTACTGTTTGAAGAACTGCTCGATCGCCGCCGCTGCCTCGATGACGAAGCTCGAACGGTCCAGGGGATGCGAATAGTAGCGCCCCTTACAAAATCGCGAGGGAAGCTCCAGATAGCTAAAGCCTTCAGCGACTATTTCGGCGGTCGCACCCTGGTTGTAAAATTGGTCGAAAGAGAGAAAGCGAACTTCTCGCCCGAGTAGGGCGAGCTCTCGTGCGACCGGCGCAAGGACCTTCACCTGGTTTTCATTGTTACAGACGAAAAGGAGCCATTCTTCGCGGGGCGCTGCCATTGGTTTGCTTCACGGTGTCGAAATTAGACCAGTTGCCAAGTTGTGGCGTCGGTAGGGCGCCGAAAACCGAGTAGTTCGGTGCCCTTCAGGCGGCTCGCTCTTTGCGCAGGCCGCCTTCTTTTTGATGCGAGGGAGAGCACAATGGCGCAGGAGCCGGTGTTTTTCTGCTGGATTGGTGACCGTTTGCGCCGTTGAGATGGACAGGCGCATGAGCTGCTTGGTCGGCCTTGCGCTGCAGCTCTGCCAAAAGCTCCAACGCCTCTTTTGCCCCTCGGTTATGATTTACGTGCCCCAACCAGATCTCGGGAATCCAAGTGCCCTGAAAGTCCGAATACGCGACAAAGAAATGAAGAAAATCGATCTCACCTTGGCCAATTTGTAGCCCCTCTCCTTCGCTCGACCGGGCGTCAGATAAATGCACATGTTCTACGTAAGGTTTAAGCTTCTCAAGGTACGCCGCCATCGACATGCCCAAGCCACGGCAAGCCATGTGTGCATGCGAGAGGTCCAAACAGAGTCCATGACCGGTTGCCTTGCAGAAATGGACGAGCTCACTGGGGCGGATCAGGTAATGCCCCCGCCACTGGCCACCAAAATACCAGGGGTTCGGCGGCATGTTCTGCGCGAGCAAACGCGTTCCTTTCAACTCGAGCGCTCGAATCGCTTCGATGAACCGCTCCACGTTCACTGCTCCGCGCTTGGTCTCGAGCATCGACATCGCACCGCAGTTGAAAATGATTCGAGGCGTCTCTTCCGAAAAATACGGAGCGAGCTCGGCGGTAATGTCGATCACCCGCTGGAGAGTTTCCTGCGAACGAGCCACTACTTCACGTGATTCAGAGCAGAGGTCGAACAGGCCCTCATCAACATACTCGCAACAGTGCACCCTGAGCGCTATCTGCTTCAGTGCTCCGGTGTGCGCAGAAAGGCGTTCGTGGGGAACCGGCAATTTTGTGTCACGGTACGTGAGGTGAAATTCGAGATTCCGCGGCGCAGAGGCGATGGTCTCTTCGAAATCATGGTAGCGTACGACAAAGCCCCACCGTCCCCATGGAAGCGGTGGGATCGGATGCTGTCCATTCTCCTGCCCGATATCACTGGGTAGGAACAGGTCATCGGCTTGTAGACTACGCTTCACCGTCCGGCCAACAAGCTTCTCAATATCTTGGATGTTGAGACCCGAGCCGGGGCTTTTCACCGTTAACATCTCGCGGGTGATCACCTGTCCGGACTTGATGGCCACCTTCGCAGCGACTGACTTTCTGAATACCAACTGATTGAGCGTCTCAGCCGGCAGGAGATGCTCCCGAGGCGCGGCCAGCGCGGCATCGCAGTCCCTGAGACCCGCGATCAGATGCACTAGCTCTTCAGGAAGCAGCGAAAGTTTATGGTCGGGGCCCCGCAAGGAGCGGTCGAGCGTGATATGCTTCTCGATGATGCAGGCTCCCAACGCGCGGGCCGCCATCGACAGCGCAGTTCCCAGATCGTGACCTGAATACCCGATGGGACAATCATAGCGCTCCAGCAGAGCCGTAATGCGCTGGAGCTTTGCGTCACAGGGATTGACGGGATACGACGACACACAGTGCAGGAGCGCGAAATTTACGTTTCTCGTCTCCAGAAAGTCGACGGTCCGATCGACTTCCTCCTCGGAACTCATTCCCGTTGAAATAATCAAAGGTTTGTTGAAACCGGCGAGCCGTTCCAGCAACAACAGGTTTGTCAGATCCGCCGAGCTAACCTTGTACGCAGCCACGTCCAGCGATTCGAGCAGGTCGGCGCTAGCGACATCGAACGGGGTGCAAAGAAACAACATGCCCTCGCGATCACAATACTGCTTCAGCTCGCGAAGCTCGGACGCGGTCAGCTCAAAATCCTTCAGAATCGGTATTAGGTACTGAAAGCCCTGCTCGTAGTGCTCAAGGCATTCAAACACGTGGTGCTGATAGATGCTGTCGAGCTCCCGCTTTTGAAACTTCACGGCCGAAGCACCGGCAAGCCTCGCAGCATCGATCAGTGCTTTTGCTCGTTCCAAGGAGCCGTTGTGATTGATTCCAATCTCGGCGATGACGAACGTCGGCGAGCCCGCGCCGATGGTATGCGGGCCAATCGAAAACGAGGTTCTCGATCGCGTGTGCTTCAAAGTGACTCTGGACCTTCTGATTGGATTGGTCGGTTTTATCAGACCGTACGCCCTGCCGCTGACAGCGCCTCACTGAATTCCTAGATTTCTACCCTCTGTTCGCCCATGCTGCAAATTAAGCGACACAGAAAACCGCAGATGTTAGTAAACTTCACGCCGCACTAGCTGCTCGCTGGGAGGCCAACTCGGTTACCCAGGTGACGACATCGTTGAGCAAGGCATTGGAACCCGCAGTAAACGATGCCACAGCCCCCTCTGCGCTGTAGTCCGCCGCCGGAAGCGATTTTGAGAAGACTCGCTCCCCGACAACCCGACGTTCCGCCAAGTCGACTACCTCAGCCCGTAATCGAAGATGCACCGTCCCCGGGCTCTCCGAAACATCGTGGTAGAACTCCGTCAGCTCGGTGTTCAGTTGCAAATCGCCCAGAGCGGAGCTGGCGATACCCGACACCGATGCAAAGCTGCCACTGCGCTCGAACCGCTCCAACAGCAACAGCGTCAGACGTTTCGTCGGCGGCTCGACCCACTGTGCAAGCTGATAGTACCCGCGAGTCGCCGATTCACGACTGAAGATAATCTTATGGCTATTGATAAAGTTGTTCGCCTGCATGGCACGAATGAGCAGGCGAAAATCGGTCGACTCTGCCGACTGCTCCGGGAGGGAGCCGTCGTCGGAGATGACATACAAGGCCTTCTTCTCACCCGATGCTGGAGCAAACAACGGACCACACCCCAGCGCGCTGACGAGAACGAGAAGGACACTTACTCGGCAATATCGCTCCAGGTTCATTTGTCTACACGCTCCCCCGGTCCTAAAGCAGTTTCCGTAGGTCCAGCGATGATCCTCCGCGGCTCTTCAAATCCTTCCACTGTCGCCGACAGTGCTTGTGCAGCTTCACTGATGCTTTGTGAAACGGCGGTCACTTCTTGAGAGAAGACGCCAGCCGCATTCTGAACCGAACGACTCATCTCTTGCGCCCGCGCATCAAGTGCCTGCACGGTGCCTTTAATAGCGCCTAGCGCCTCGGTGGTGCCTTGCCCAATTGCGTCGAGAGAGCTGTCCGCTGTTGCGGCAAATTCGTTCAACGCTTTGCTCGCTTGAGAAATATCCTTTGTCGTCTGCTCGAGACGCTCGATAATGTTTTCTATCTGTGGTCGCTTATTCGCAAATGTTTCACTGACGGTCTCGATATTTTTTACGGTGTTCTGAAATGAAGCTACGGTCTCGGCCGAGAACGCCGCACTCACACGGGTTACCATCGCATTGACCTCCGTCAGCACTTCCGGAATTGAATTTGCAATCTTCTCGAACTCGGACTGCCCTTCCGGAATCACCGGATAGGGCTCACCGGAAGGAGCATCAGTCCGCAACGGAGCGTCGTCGCTGCTGCCGACCAAATCGATGAAAGCTAGACCGGTGAGCAGGTTCCGCTTGATAACGGCCTTGGTATCCGTCTTGACCGGAATTTCTCCATCCAGTCGCAGCGTGACCCGCACCTCCTCCACGCTGTCAGGGGCGATATCGTAATCAAGCACCGCTCCGACCTTGATCCCCTTCATGGTAACGGCGCTGTCTACCTGTAGTCCGTCCAGGCTGTGTTCACGGAAGTACACGGTAAAATATTCGACATTGGCTCGATCGCCAATCTCCGCCAGCCAGAAGAGGGCCGCACCAAACAGCACCGCCGAAATGACGACGAAGGCACCGACCAGTGTATACCGTGCAGAAGATTCCAAAGCTGCCCTACGTTCGTTGCAGGTTGCTCACCGCCCGGACCGACCTACCGGGTCCGACACCGCCTTACCCCGCAGCTCGCGAACTAAAATAGTCTCTAATCCACTCATGATCGACCCGAGCGACCTCAGCCACCGTTCCCTCAGCTAAGACCTTCCCTTTATCTAGCACGATCAGATGCTCAGCAATCGATTCGATTGAATCAAGATCGTGCGTTACCATAAACACGGTTAGCCCCAGGCTGTCACTGAGCGTCCGTACGAGAGTGTCAAATGCTCGCGCGCTGATGGGATCCAGACCCGACGTCGGCTCGTCCAAGAATAGCAACTCCGGCTCCAGCGCCAAGGCACGGGCCAACGCCACCCGTTTTCGCATCCCTCCGGACAATTCGCTCGGCATTTTCTGCGTCACCTCAGGTTTGAGCCCGACCAACCCCAATCGCAACTGCACGATCGAGCGAATCAGAGCCTCATTCAGGTCGGTCTGCTCACGAAGCGGCGCGGCAATATTCTCTCCCACGGTCAGCGCGGAGAATAACGCCCCATTCTGAAACAACACACCGAACCGCCGACGGAGGGCCGCCAGTTCGCTCTCCGATGCCTCCCAGACGTCTTCTCCAAAAAGAAATGCCTTCCCCGCCGTCGGCTTCAAGAGCCCAATTATTTCACGGAGCAGAACGGATTTTCCCGTCCCGCTGGACCCGATGAGCGCGACAACCTGCCCAGGGTGAACCGCAAAGCTGACCCCGCGATGGACATACTGCGTCCCGAAACGAGTCTCGATTCCTTGCACTTCGATGATTGGTTGAGAGTGCGGCACCGGCATCAGATCCCCAACTCGCTGAAGACGACTGCAAACGCCGCATTGAGCAGAATGACGATTACAATGCTTCGAACCACCGTGGCCGTGGTGTTGAGGCCGACACTACGAGCGTTATTCTCTACGGCCAATCCCATCCGGCATCCGATAGTCGCGATAAAGAATGCGAACGCCGGAGCCTTGACCAAACCGACGAACACGTGCTGCAAAGCTAGTCGTTCTTGCAGTCGCTCCAGAAACACCGCACCGG
Organism: Bdellovibrionales bacterium; assembly: GCA_020434415.1. Taxonomy (GTDB): domain Bacteria; phylum Bdellovibrionota_C; class UBA2361; order SZUA-149; family SZUA-149; genus JAGRAW01. The sequence continues at coordinate 6,420 of JAGRAW010000032.1, read as the reverse complement.
ACACGCCGAGACGAAAGTCCGCGATTACCAGGCCGCCGAGTATGCCCGCGATATCACCGACGAAGACCAAGATGGGCATGGCAATCATTAGCGCCAGCAAACGGGGAATAACCAGCACTCGATGAGGAGAGAGGCCCAACGCCGAAATGGCGTCGACCTCTTCATTCAACTTCATCGCCCCAAGCTGAGCGGTAAACGCCGAACCGGAGCGCCCGGCAACGATTATTGCGGCCAGAATCGGCGAAAGCTCCCGGACCACAGCAAGCCCCACACCATCGACGACAAAAATATTTGCGCCGTAGTACTCCAGTTGGACGCCTGAAAGATACGCGATAACGATACCGATGAGGAAATTGACGAGCATAACGATGGGAATCGCATTCAGGCCCACTGTCTCCAACTGCACCGCAAATTCCTTACCGCGAAGCAAGCGAGGTTGCACAAGAGCGCGAGCCAGCTCCACTGCGGTATGGCCGATGAAGTGCAACATCGCCAGTACGGTTCGTGTAAGCTCGAAAGTAGCCTCGCCGATGCTGCCGAGAAATCCAAACAGCGCCGGTCGTGAAATATCACGCGGGGGCTCTACGCAATCATGCACCAGCTCAAAAACACTCCGATGAGCGGGCGAAAAGTTCTTCAACGCAATCGAGCTCGCCGCCTGTAAATGGCACACCGCTACCATTGCGCCGGCGGTATCAAGCTCGTCGAGAGCTGAGCCGTCGATGGTCCAGCTCTCGGTTCCGACATCTAGATCGGCGAGCGCCGCCTCGATGTCTCCCAAGCAAGCCATTCGCCACTTCCCTCGTAGCTCCAGAACGCGCGCACCCTCCGCCGAACTAGTGGTGTACCAGTTTTCCATGAGGTCTCCCCCGCTCCGTAAATCCTGTTGTTCGGTCGCGCCCCAGACGCGACAATATACCCCCGACAACGCTCTACAAACCGAAATTTAGAGTTCTTTGGCAGAAATTGCGAGGGGTGAGGATGAGATGCGGTAAAGCTCGACTTGAATATGCACGTGCACCGAGACGTCGCCCCCCCAATCTTTTTGCTTACCCGTTTGACGCCTTCGGCTTTGACGTGGCGACATTGCCGTCGATGACTTCTCGCACTTTTGTCGCCAAGACTTCGGGACTGAACGGTTTCGGCAAGAACGGCAATTGCATGCGGATGATACTGTCAGGGATCGCGGCATCATACGTACAGCCGGACATCAACAAGATCCGCTGGTGCGGACGACCGCTTAGCACCTTCTCCGCCAGCTCAATCCCGCTGACATGCGGCATCGCTATGTCGGTCAACAAAAGATCGATGGAATCAGCGTGCTCCGCCAGGATTTCCAGCGCAATCCCACCGTGGCCTGCTTCAAGCACGGTGTAGCCTTGTCTCTCGAGCACTTCGCGCACGAGGGTGCGTACATGCTCCTCATCTTCAACCAACAAGATGGTCTCAGAGCCGACCGGAGCTTCGAGATCGCGCCCCAACCAAAGCGGCGTTGCCTCCTCTGATGCCCGCGGAAAGTAAATCGTGAAGCTGGTACCCACTCCAACTTCAGACGACACGGCAATGCTACCGCCAGCCTGCTTCACGATACCGTAAATGGTGGAAAGACCGAGTCCGGTGCCGCCCTTCTTCGTGGTAAAAAAAGGTTCGAACAGGTGCGCTTTCACCGCGTCATTCATACCCGCGCCGGTATCGCTGACAGTCAGCACGACATAGGCTCCCGGACTGAGATTTGGTTGCAACAGCCGCTCGCCGGCGCTGACGATTTGGTTATGCGTCTGCACCCGTAGGCTGCCCCCGTGCTCCATGGCATCTCGGGCGTTGATTGCCAAGTTCATAATCACTTGCTGAATTTGACCGGGATCGATCTTGATGGGCGAAAGACCCTGCATCAGATCGGTGCTGAGCCGAATCTTCTCGCCGATGAGCCCCTGAATTATACCTGTCGTGTATTGCACAGCTTCATTCAAATCGAGCACTCGCGGCTGCACTACCTGCCGCCGACTCACCGTAAGTAACTGTTGCGTCAAGGTACATGCTGCTTCAGCTGCTTCACGAATTGCCTGCACTCGACGATACTGTCGCTCTTCAGTGCTCATTCCCCGGAGCAGCATGTTGGCGTAGCCGGAAATCACGGTCAGCAAGTTGTTGAAGTCGTGAGCGACTCCTCCCGCAAGCCGACCGACCGCCTCCATTTTCTGCGACCACCGCAACTGCTCTTCGAGTAACCGCTGCTCGGTAACATCGGTGTTGACGCCGATAGAGCCGATAATCTTTCCCATTTTATCGCGAAGCGGCGCCGCCTTGGTCTCAAGCCATCGCTCCTTTCCATCTTTACGGAAGACATGCGATTGATACTGCTCGGTTACCCCACGACGCCGTTCTTCATAGCGCTCGAGCATGCGGTTTACATACTCTTGATAGTGGCTCTCGATTTCCGGATTCTCCTTACGAGCCTCTTCCGGGTAAAACACGTCGTAGATTTTCTTTCCGAGAATCTCTTGCTTGCTATACCCCGTTATCTGCGCGAAGCGGTAGTTGGTGTAGAGAATCGTGCCTTCGCGATCGGCGATGATGATCCCTTCCATCAAGCTTTCAATCACGTTACGGAACTTCGCTTCCGCGTCTCGCACCTCGCCTTCGAGTGCCTGCACACGATGATCGGCAAGCTCTTCCCCTCGTTTACGCCCGAGCAAAGCTCCAAACAATTTGGCGCTTTCGCGAAGGAGATGAAGTTCCTCGTCCTGCCACAGCGTGCGGGGCGTATCAGCCCAGAACATCAACACCCCGACAACGTCGTCGCCATACAGTAGCGGTGCTGCCGCGAGTGCCTGCACCCCTTGCCTCACGAACTCGCTGCAATCGTGATCTGCTTCGGGCGGCAACTCCTCCAATCGACCAACAGTCACTACCTCCCGATTGAGAATCTGCTTCCCCAACCAAGGAATGGTCTCAACCAAGGTAGTCTTGATCAGCTGAAAATTGCCGTTCGATGCAGCAGGAACATTGTTGCTGGGCTTCAGGGAGGTCTGGTCCTCGGAGAAAAGCCACAAGGCGCAGCGCTCGACGCCAACAAGCTTGCCGAGCGACTCCAGCGACTGCTGAAGAATCATTTCTGCTTCGCCTTGCGCACGCGTAAGGCACTCTCTCGCAAGCGACGAGAGAAATCGCTCCCCCTCCCCGCGACGAGCAATCGCGTGTCGGTGCATCCCGGCAGCGAGCAACCGCTCCGCCTCTCTCACGCCGAAGGAGCCGATCTGAACGTAGTCGAAGACGCCGAGTCGCCTCACCGCACCAAGGACTTCCGCATGCTCTTGGGAAGGCAGGGTGTCGGGTATAAGCGCCACCAGCGGCGCCGTCCCCTGCTCGATTACGAGCCGGCAGAGGGGCTCGAAAGATAGGAGCGCACTATCTGTCGCTTCGACAAGACAGACTTCAATTGTGTGCGTCTCGAACACCTCAGCGGCCTCGCCGAGATCGGCAGCGACAAAAAGTTGAACGGGAGGCAACGCTGCTGCGAGCTCAGCATGCCGAAACGCGGCAGTAATGGTGTGGAGGACCGGAGCCGCCGCCGAGACGAGCAGGACGTTGACCGCAGGGGTATGCATATCTCTAGGGTATACGCTTCCGTCTCCAGGCTTCCTGATCAAAGTGGGTGGAACGTGATACCCTAGCGCCTGCCTAGGAAAATGTAAAGTCTACGGCAGGGCGTCCACCGCGATATGCGGCGGGCTAAGTGTCCAGCTTTTCTTGAATTTTAGCCCGGAGAGGCTTTACCTGCCTGCAATGAACCAGGGGTTGGCGAGATCCGCTTTATTGTACTGGAGTTCCTCCGAGGAGTCGTAGGCCACTACCTTCTTACCGACTCCGCGCACGACGGCATGCCCCGCGGCGGTGTCCCACTCCATGGTCCGTCCGAGCCGTGGGTAGAGGTCCGCTGCGCCCTCGGCAACACGACAGAACTTCAGTGAGCTCCCCGCACTGAGCACCTCCATATCCGGGTGCTCTTGCTTGATTGCAGCGACAAAGTCTTCGAACTCCGGCGAGCCGTGAGAGCGGCTGCCGATAACGGTGTAGGCGCGACCGTTGGCTGGCTCGCCGGTCAGTCGAACGGCAGCACTGGATAAATCGGCGAACGTCTCCACTTCAAAACCGCACTGCGCGTCCGGCACCGTCAAGCGAAAGCTGCCGATTCCCTCGGCACCAAAATAGGCGACGCTCTGAGCGGGCACGTACACCACCCCGGCGGTTGGAAGACTTCCCTCGACAAGCGCGATGTTAACGGTGAACTCGCCGTTCTTGCTGATAAACTCCTTGGTCCCGTCGAGGGGATCGACCAGCCAGAAGGCACTCCAGGCGCTTCGCCGCTCGAACGCTTCCTGTGCGCTTTCCTCGGACAGCACCGGAAGCGGGGTAGCGCCGACCGAAAACTTTCGCAACCCGGCTTCGATAGCCCGGTGCGACGCCAAATCCGCCTGCGTCAAAGGGGAATCGTCCTGCTTCGCTTCCACCTTGATCGGATCTTGGTAGAACTTCAAAATCTCGTTTCCAGCCTCCACCGCAATGGAGACGATACGCGGGAGCACACAGCGGTAGTCAATCATCGAACTTCCCTTCACTTTGCAGCACTGACGGTATAGCCGCGTTCACGCAGGTACTGTCGCACCTCCGATAGACAATCCTCAATCGAGCGGTGTGTCGTATCCATCACGACTTCGGCCTTTTCAGGTGCCTCGTAGGGATCGTCGATGCCGGTGAAATTGGCCATCTCGCCGGCTCGTGCCTTCTTGTACATCCCTTTGACATCGCGTCGCTCACATTCTTCGACCGGTGTGGATATCCAGATCTCGAAGAAGTTGTTGCAAAGTGTCCGGCTGAAGTCGCGAGATTCTCGATACGGAGAGACAAATGATGCCACGACATTCACTCCATTGGCTTCCAGTCGCGAAGCGATGAAACCCATTTGGCGAACGTGATTGTTGCGGTCCTCTTTACTGAACCCTTTGCTCGGCAACACGCCGCGGACAGCATCGCCGTCCAGATGCTCGACTTGTATGCCGTCCGCTCTCAGTTCAGCGACAAAACGCTCGGCAAGGGTGCTTTTCCCTGAGCAAGGAAGCCCGGTAAACCACAGCACAAACGGCCGAGGCTGGGCCTGGGATGAAGCTCGACCGAATCGCACCTGCTCCCAGAGTCGCTCGTGTACATAGTAGGCGACAAAAGCCACAAGCGTCAGCAACGCTACAGGCGCGACAGGGTCAGCGCTTCCGCCCGCAAGATACGCGGTAGAGAGCCCGAGAAGGACCACGCCGGCAACCTGCCAAGTGACTGCTTTCACAAGCGAGCGGAGGGGCATTTCGTGTTGCATAGAAGGCCTACAGATGCCGAGGGTAGAAAAACTGCCCCGTTTACTCGCATATCCAGGAGGAAATCTCAAGCAACGGGACGCTCTCAGTGAAATCGCGCAATTCGGACGGTCGGGTTACGACACGGGCCGCGCACAACGGTGGTCCACGGACGCGGACGCTCCCCACCGGGCAGTAGCACCCGCAAGTAGTCTACCGTCGCCCCCCCGCGAAGGATCGTGATTCGACTCACTTGAGCAACAGCAGCGGAGGCCAAGCCGCTGAAGCGGCACTGCACTGCATCTCCGATTCCCGCGCCTGTTTTTGGAACGCGTTGCTCCTCGCTGGTCCACGTAATTCGTAGCGCAGTAGATGGCACATGCTTGATATCCGGCGCATGGACATCAGTTGAATCAGCCGGAATACTCTTTTCAAGCGGCAATCCGTTGTCCGCGGTCTCACGAGTGAAGCGCGCTCTTGTGACATCAAACAGTTCACAGCGGGTCACATGGCTCGCCGTCGGGTTCGATGTCACCACCGGCGCGGACTCTGCCGTTCCCCGGTGGTTGCACTTCCACAACTCCGCCGCCGCAGTCTGCGGGACAGCCAGTGAAACGATAACGGTAAATTTTGCGACAACACGCACAGCCATCGCATACGTTCTCGGCGATTGCGGGAGAAAGTTTCTTCCGGGGCTATCAGACAGCCTCCCGTTCAAGGCAGCTTAAGAGCATATCCACGAGTAATTCTGCTTTTAAAAACGGAGATTTTCGGCAAGACCGGCACGCGAAGCGTGCTCGAGCGCCGAACAAGGCGCTGGTTTCGAAGGCTTCGTTAGTAGCAAAAAGGGACGAGCGTAGAGTAACTGGACCCGTTTCGGGGATAGCTTTCCTTTCTTAGGCCGCTACGCGTACTTGCCATTCGACTCAGAGCACTTGTGCCGCTTCAATCCCTCCGCCATTCGACTCAGGGCACTTGTGCCGCTTCAATCCCCTTAAATCACCTTCCCCTGACGAAACAATTCCGCGAAATCGACGAAGACATCTCTGAAATCGCCACCACCGGCACTATGAGA
>JAGRAW010000329.1 GCA_020434415.1 Bdellovibrionales bacterium | reverse complement strand
GGTCAACAGGTGCCGCATTGCGACCTGCCGCCATGCGGCGCGGCAATCTCGTTCGGTCCGAACAGACTCAAGAACCAAAAAAACCCGGGCACGGGGGGATACGGACCCATGCCCGGGCACAATCACGGCTCTTGGGAGACGCGTTGGAAGAGCGCGAGGGCGCGCCGTGACGGCACTCGCATCACCCTTCCGAAATCTAGCTAAGCGTTGACTGGTACTGTTAGCCGAGCAAGCTAAGAGCCAGTGACGGCTGCTGGTTCGCCTGCGCGAGGACCGCAGCACCTGCCTGTTGCAGGATGTTGAGCCTTGTCAGCTCTGCTGCTTCCTCCGCGACGTCAGCATCACGTATCTGACTTTCAGCCGCAGTGAAGTTCTCTCGGGCTACCGAGAGGTTCGTTATGGTTACCTGGAGTCGGCTTTCAGCCGCACCCAGGGTTCCTCGTGCCGTGGTCAGCGAGCCGATGGCTAGCTTGACGGCATCTAGGGCCGAGCGGGCAGCAGCCTGCGCGGCGTTGGTGTCACTCGCATTTAGCGAGTAGATGAGGTTGGCAGTGCCCACCGTCGCAAGACCGACTCCCTCCAGCGTTCCGTCAACGCCTTGGAAGGCGATTTGGGAGTTTGAACCGGAGTCGAAGCCGATCTGCAGCGAGACCGTTGCACCACCCGAGAGAAGCTGCAGGTTGTTGAACGTAGTGGTTTGCGCAATACGTTCAATTTCCGAAGCGAGGGCCGTAAATTCCAGGTTCAGCGCGGAACGCTGCGGAGCGCCGAGTGTTCCGTTTGCCGCCTGTTCGGCGAGTTCTGCCATTCGGGTGAGAACCGAACTCATCTGGTCGAGCGCACCGTCGGCAATCGCGATGAGCGAGATACCGTCGTTTGCGTTTCGGATAGCGACAGAGGCGATCCTTGCATCGGCGCGGAGTGAGTCCGCGATAGCAAGTCCGGCTGCGTCGTCCCGAGCTCGAACAATTCTGAGACCGGAAGAGAGACGTTCGAATGCGCCACGGAGCTTTTCAGTAGTCCCCGTCAAACGCCGCTGCGCGTTTAACGCAGCTAAGTTGGTGTTAATGGTAAGAGCCATGGTGTGTATCCTCCCTGGATAGCCGTTTCAATCCCTGTTCATTGCCGGCGCGTCCAGAACGCCAATCATTGGCGAACCGTGTCCCGACGCGTAAGCAACGCTACTGCGATACTGCGCTACTGCTTTGTGTGACTGCGAATGAGAGCTACGTCTGCTACGACTGGATCCGCTGGGCCAAGAGCCATCTAAACTCAGCGAACTGCATGATGCCCGTTGCGGGACTGCGAGAGCGCTTCCTTCGAGCGCCTAAAAGGGATGTCGTCGAAGTGCGTGCACCCCTTGAGCACTTTTTTAGGCGAAGCTGTATTTTTTTTGCCGAGCGAAAAAAACCCAAGCATACCCATGGACTGGATATGCTTGGGCGGGGGTACTACCACGACTCTCGATACGAAACTGCTGTGCTCCACAACTGCTTGGAGCGAAAAACACCTCTCGCGAAGCGACAGACAAGTACTACGACGCCTGCCGCTTCGGAGAGAAAACTGCCTACCCTGTTTACCCGAGCAGTGCCAGAGCAAGTGCCGGCTGCTGGTTCGCCTGAGCGAGTACCGCCGCACCTGCCTGCTGCAGAATGTTCAGTCGTGTCAGTCGAGCAGCTTCTTCGGCTACGTCGACGTCTCGGATCTGACTTTCCGCAGATGCAAAGTTTTCACGGGCAACTTGGAGGTTATTGACTGCTACGGACAACCGACTTTCCGCCGCACCGAGCGTTCCTCGGTTCGATACCAGTGAGCTAATCGCCAGTTTCACCGCATCCAAGGCACTTAGTGCTGCTGCTTGCTGGGCGGCGTTATCACCGGCAGCGTTCAGCGAGAACGTCAGCGCGCTCGAACCCGAACTGGCCAATCCGATAGCAGCCAAAGTCCCGTCGACCCCCGAGAACTGAATCTGGGAGTTTCCACCGGAATCGAATCCGATCTGCAGGGAGACTGCGGCACCGCCGGAGAGCAGTTGCAGGTTGTTAAACGAAGTGGTGTTTGCGATTCGCTCAATTTCCGAACCGAGGGCCACGAACTCCTGACTCAGAGCGGAGCGCTGGGTCGAAGACAGAGTTCCGTTGGCAGACTGTTCAGAAAGTTCTGCCATTCGGGTCAGAACGTTACTGATCTCGCCGAGGGCACCGTCCGCAATACTAATGAGCGAAATACCGTCATTAGCGTTACGAATAGCAACCGAAGCGATGCGCTGGTCCGCACGCAGGTTGTCCGCGATAGCCAAACCGGCTGCGTCATCACGGGCACGAACGATACGGAGACCAGAAGAGAGTCTCTCGAACGACTGTCGTAGTTGTCCGGTAGAGTCACCCAACCGTCGCTGAGCATTAAGCGCAGCAATGTTGGTATTAATGGTAAGGGCCATAGTTTTCCTCCATGAAACTATTGCCGCTTAGCGTACTGCTCGACGAAAACCTTTTCGTCATCACCCCTCCACAACCAAACGCCAACTACACTAAGGGGCCTAAACTAGCTTTACTGCCACGCACACCAATGCTTCGGGTGCGTAAAATGTGTATCGTCGCCCCGGACTGGCGGCTTTAGAACTATTTTGAGTGATGGTATAGAGGATTCAGGGCTTCCCCGTTCAGGAAAGGTCAAGTAACTCCAAGAACTTAGTATTTACCATGAATGCTTCCGCACTTCTTTCCGACAGCAGCCCAGGCGCTGCCGACCTTAGCCGCCGGGCAAAGGAACGTCTCGAGCAACGACTTGCGACCGACCACCGGTTCACGGTCGAAGAGCTCCAGCGGGTCTCCAAGCTCGACTTCCGACTCTTTCCCCGTGACTTCGCTCTTGACGAAGAAGCGACCCGACAGCTCCGGGCACTCTGCCGTTTGAGTCAGTGTGAACTTAAAGATCCTCGAGAGATCACGTCCCACCGGCCGGTGATCGGGCGAGGCATCGTCGCAGTAAAGCGGGTGATCTGGCGCATCATGAGTGCGTTTCTCCGTGACTCTTTTGCGGGCGTGCAGGAAATGAATTCTTGGATGGTGTATTCGCAAGCGAAGCTGTTTGTACGGGTGCACACTGCAGAGCGCGAGCTTGCCCGATTACAAGCGAACAGGTGAAGGCGGAAGACTGATTTTGAAAACAGTTGCCTATTCCAAGATGAGGCTAACTGAAACAACGAGGCGTACGGACCAATCTGCCCGTACGCCTCGAAAGACTATTCGCAAGAACCTCAGGATCTAGCTGAAAAGCACGCCACCTTTCCCCGGTCGAGGTCGATGTGGTGCTCCGGCAGAGATGAGGCCAACAACCAACTCTCTGTTCCGTGAAGAGGAAAACGCTGGTCCCCAACTACGAACTCTCCGCTAGCGTCGAGGGCAACGACCACGCGCGATCGCGTCGGGTTCTTGTCGATCAGAGCGCCTCGCTCAAGCATCTCGATGCAGAACGGCGCTGCGGCAAACGTGTAGCGTTTCACCCCATCCTCCTCCACAGGGGACCCGGCCGTTGAAGTCTTTCCCCAATCGCACGAGCTGAGAAAAGCATCACAGTCGATGTGCTTCGGAGTCAGTCCGCACCGGGCGACGTTGTCGCTCGGTGCCATTACTTCAAGACACTCCCCGTGCAAGTATGCATGAGGCACGCCAGCCGGTGTTTCGAGCACATCGCCGACGTCCAGCTTCCTCAGTTGCAGAAGGTAGAAGAACAAAAGACCCACATCGTTCGGGTACCAGCTTCGGGCCGCTTGCAACCAGCGATCAACCTTCGATGTTCCTCCATCCTGTGGAATCGCCTCTATCGCTTCCGCAATCTGCGTCGGCGTGGCGCTCAACAATCGTCGCACCACCTCCTTCACGAAGTTCGGTCCCGGAGATGCGGCCTGTCCACGGATTTCATCCGTAATGACTGGTCCGAACTGTGGGAGAGTCAGAGCCTGTGCGATCTCCGCAACAGGCCGCCAGCCGCTAAGCGCGTAAAAGGGCGTAAGCGCAACAACCGCTTCATGCTTGGCAAACGGGTCCGGAAAGTTCTCCGGGTCCGCCGCGTGAAGCTGCTTAGCAACGTCGGCCGGCGGATGGACCTGAATCGAAAGCGGTTGCGCGACAGCAAGCACTTTCGCCAAAGCTGAATTCGTGAAGTCAGCCGCAGCCTCCGCCAAAGGCAAGATACTCGAGCCGACCTTCACATAGGCTGGGCCATTTAAATGGGCCCCCAGCCAAGCCTCGGCATAGGGCCCCCGGCTTGTTTCGAAGAGTTTCGCAACGAAACAGTCCGGCGCCTGTCGGCCCCACGCATACTGCTGCAGGGCGGGACTAACACGACACGGTTCGGTGATCTCCATTGGTTGACCTTCCTTTCTTTCTACAACCATTGATCAGTCTTCGCCGCAGGGACACCGTAGACGTTGCTCCCGCAGCGAAGAACGCGTCGCTCAAGCACTAAAATTAGAATGAACAGGGACTTACTAGGATTACTACCCCCGAAGTGTCCCGGGAGCTACTTGCAGAGTAGCTTTTCTTGGGCCGTAGGTCATCGCCCGGATAGCAATCAATTGTGCTTTATTTTTAAGCTGAATCTAGGTATAACCCGTAGTCTTGTCCGGTCCGGTTTTGTAACGGGCTATACTCCCTGCATTCCTACCGTGCCTCCTGCCCTGCGGATTGCTCAGGGCATTTTGCTCGGGGCATTTTGCTCGGGGCATTTTGCTCGGGGCATTTTGCTCAGGGTGCTTTCTTAACCGGCTCGGAGCAGGCAGGCTAGAGGTTCGGCAGATTCTCAAAGGTCCATCGGACATACGCAGGTAAGCTGTAAGATTTTTCGGGGAGCTCTTCCCACGGTTGCAGAAGGTTGCGAAGGAGGCTCACCGCACGAAATCGGAGGAATACGGCGTGATTGCAAGCAAAGGACGAGTGCTGCTGGTAGATGATGAACCGCTGGTACTCGAGATGTTCGAGTCGATCC
>JAGRAW010000328.1 GCA_020434415.1 Bdellovibrionales bacterium | reverse complement strand
TCCCCTAGGGTATACCGGAACGTTTACCGTAGTGGTTTCTGTTTCAGACGGCGAGCACGTCGTCTCCCAGAGCGTGCCCTTCGAGTTTTACAACACCGCTCCGGTCCTGCAAGCCATCGCGGATGTGAGTGTGGGCTGGAACGCCGCCGACCCGGTAGTCCGTCTACGTGCTACCGACGCTGATGCAGGAGATACGCTGACTTATCGCGCGGTCTTGGGAGGCCCCGAGCATGTAGCGTATGAACTTGACCGGACATACCGTTTCGATGCTCATCCCGACGGATTCCGAGTGAACCGCTTCGGGTGGAGGGAAAAGCACATCCGCGGAACCTACGAAGGTGAGGATGCAGAGTTCGTGCTTCTACCGGCGGGGGCATTGTATCTCTGGCGTGGTAGCTTTGCCGCGAGTGAGCTTCTGACACTGGTCGAGCAGCGCTACTATAACGAGCCGCACCGGCTGTTCAATGTGCCCCAACCGACAGGGCTGCCGCAGGTCGAGCTTTCCGTTACCGGTGATCTTGTCACTGCGGAGCTTCCCCCCGGTTACACCGGACGGTTCCCCATAACGGTCTCTGCCGCTGACGGTACTGCGGCGGACTTCGACACGTTCGAAATTCTGGTAGAGAACCGAGCGCCCGTGCTGGGGCCAATCCCCGCTCAAACCATGCATTGGCGAACGGATGCGCTCACAATTCCGCTGAGCATTTCGGAGCCGGACGGTGACCCGGTATTTTTCAGCACCGTGTTGAACGACGCACCGGCAGGCACCCTGGCTGCGGTGGACGGAAACTCGTTGGTCGTGAACCCTCCAGACGGGTATCTGGGTAGCTTTACGATCACAGTGGCGGCTAGCGACGGCGTAAACCGCGTTGAACGTCAATGCGCGGTTACGATCCGGAACGCTATTCCTAGTTTGCAGCGACCGGCGGACCAAACTATGGGGTGGAGGGAAGCTGAGCGAACGGTGACCCTGGTCGGCAGCGATGCTGATTCCGCCGACCTGGAGCACCTGAGGTATCAGGTCGGGTTGGAAGGAGCGACGTCCGCTCAGGTCGCGCTTATTCTGGAGGGTCGCGAGCTCAGCATCAAGCCGTTGCAAGGCTACCGAGGTGTATTCACCGTGGTCGCATCGGTGAGTGATGGTCTTGCCGGAGCGACTCAAAAATTCAAAGTCACCGTTGCCAACAGCGCTCCGGTGTTGACTGCGCTACCGACGCAGCGCATGCACTGGAAAGAGACGGAGAAGACGGTAGAGCTCGTTGCATCCGATGCGGACAATGACGCACTTACGTTCAGCGCTGCGTTAAACCCAGGTTACGCAGGACGAGCCGTGTTGTCGATGAACGGTAACGTCTTGAAGGTGCAGCCGCAGGGAGCAACATTAGGAAGCTTCTCGATCGGTCTGCGTGTGAGCGATGGCGTCGACACGGCGTTGGGCCAGGTCTGGTTCAGCATCGAGAATCGTGCTCCGGTGCTGCAGGCTATTGCGCCGCTCTATCTCGGCCGGAGCGAAGGGATGCGCAGTATCGAGCTGAGCGTGACTGACGTCGATGGAGATGCAATTACCTACAGTGCCGAGCTCGCAGATCCGTCAGCTCCCATAGATCTGGCGCTTTCAGGCACGTCACTCAGACTTCGCTACACCGGCAGTTCGACGGGCCGCTACCTCGTCCATGCTCGGGCGACCGATACCCGTGAGACTGATACGAAGTCCTTCTGGGTAGAAGTTGGAAACCGCGCACCGGTGTTGTCTCCGATTGCAAACCAGGTGCGTGAGCATGGGGTCGGCACGTTCGAGCTAGGCGTAGCTGCCGACGATCCGGACGAAGATCCACTTACTTTCTCTGCCGCAGTATTGACCGGTTCGGCGCTCGCCTTCGATTTGGATCAGGAGCACAACTTTGAACTCCTCTACGGAGACTATTTGGAGAATCGGCTCGGCAACGGGGAGAAGTATTTCCAAGGTCGGCGAGGGAGCTACATTTCCTGGTATGTCATTTTCCCGGACGGGAAGCTCTACCTGTGGACCGGCGCCCTAAGCACCAGCACGCTTCTGGGCGCCCTGCCGCGCGAATACTACGACGACCCAAGTCTACTGTTTGATGCATCGCCGTCAGTCGAGGAGCCTACACCGGCTCAGGTGGTCGTCCATAGCGGCCGGCTACAAATTACTCCTCTGCCGGATTTCCTCGGTACGTTCGTCGTGGAGGTCAGCGTATCCGACGGATTACTCGAGGATCGCGAAAGCTTCACTGTCACGGTAGAGCCCAGCTCGGACGCACCTGTATGCGAACTCCAAGTACACCTCCATGAAGGGGAATACCAGGGACCGGCAGCGGCGGGAATCTTTACCGCTGAGGGACGCATCGGGGATTCGGCAACGGGTCCGGGGAATCGAACGTTCGAAGTTGATGTCTCGCGCTCTACCGCAGGACCATTCGCTCAAGGAGAGACTTCAAATTATGTCTGGCAGAACGGGGTGCGCACTCCCTTCGAACTTCAGTATGACGCCGATGCCGGAGTAGCTTTGTATACGGTGGACGGACGTTTGGTGGCGCATCAGGTCGTCAATTCCGGTGCTATGACCGACCTGTTGATCAGGACACGAGCGGCGGTTCCCGGTGCGTCGATTGATCTTCAGGATCTGCAGCTCAACGGGGTTCCGCTGGGAGTGTCGGTTGGCGCCTCGGACGCGCTCGGGGGCACCAACGTCCTGCAAGTGCTCGGGGGCGAGCTGCAAGACGGCTTTACGCTTTCCGGTGCCGCTACCATGCGGTGGGGACGTACGAACCTCGTCGTGAACGGGGGATTCGAGGAGCCGCCGACGCACGGTTGGGATATCTATACGTCCGATGAGGTGCCGGGGTGGAACGTTGCCTGGATGGCAGGCGCAACGCCGTGTCGACCCGAGGATGGAGTGACCGAGCCGGTACTTGAAATCCAGAACAATGCGTCAGCGCATCCCATCGAGGGCGAGCAGTATGCCGAGTTGGATAGTCACTGTCAGCACCCGAACGGCAACGGCCGTAAGCCGAATACGGAGACAACTATCCGCATCTGGCAGGATGTGCCTACTGTTGCCGGCAAGCAGTACCGAGTCCGCTTCCTTGCGCAACGCCGGCCGGGAAATCACGGCGACCAAACACTGACGGTGCGTTGGAACGGGAACAACATCTTCAGCGACCTGGATGCTCCGTCGGACTGGGTCGAATTCACGGGTACGGTGACCGCAACTACTAGCAGTAGTCGAATCGAATTCATGGATACCGGGGAGCCAAACACCTTTGGGGTGCTGCTTGACGGAGTCGAGGTGTATTCCGTCCAGGATAGCATGCCGAAAAACTCGGAACTTGCATTCCAGATCACTCCGGTCGAGGTCGAAGGACACGTCCCGTGCGGTGATGGTGGCGGCGGGGGACCTGGCGAGGAAGTGTGTGAGGGGCAGCAATTTACCGTGTTGAGCCCGAACTACACGGTCTGGAACAGCTTCCTGCAAATGACAAACATTCTGGAGCTGGTGAATCCGACCGATGCCCCGCGAGAGGTAAAGATTTCTCTGTATTCGATTCTGGGTGAGCTTGCCCATGAGCACCGAATCACCATCGGCGCCCGTAACCAGTTTGACGTTATCCTGAACGAATTCCCCGGCTTTGTCGCCGACTCCTACGGCATCGTGAAGTTGGAGTTTGCAGGCGTTCTCGAAGGTCGGATGACCTACTATCGGCAAGCGGGTAGCGGGTCGGGCTACGACTTCGTCTATGCGGTGCCGCTCGAAGAAGCGCGCTACGGCACCACCGCAGTCAGCTTCAACACCTTCCAGCCGAGCCATAAACCTGACGAAAGAGAAAACCTTGTCGCCAATTGGCTTACGATTATCAATCTTGACCAGTCGCCGCAGAGCTTCATTATTTGGACTTACAATCAGACGGGTGAGCTGCTCCTGCGTCGTGAAATCGAAGTTCCGGCATTTGGTAGAGCGGACATCGATGGCGGTCACGATCTGGCAGGCCCATCGGTTGTGGGGATGCACAAGATTGTGCCTCTGAATATTTCTGTGCGCTATCTCGCCCAGCTGACTCGCTTCGGGGGCGATGTCCCGGCAGGATTCTTCCCCTCGCAATATCGGTTCGCGTTTCCGCTGGTGGCCAAGCACGGTAGCAGTGAATCGGTCTATGCTCCGATATCGAACCGACTACAGGAATTCAATTGGCTCGAGGTCGTCAATATCACCGATCAGGAGGTTCGTGTGGGCATCAGCTTGCATTCCGCCTCCGGTACGCTGCTTGAATCAATTGATGCCACGCTCGCTCCCAACTCCCAGACGCACATTGATGCCGCGGCGCTTTTACCGCCAGGGGAGGTCGGCTACGCAATGGTGAAACCGGAAGCGCCAAAATCGATCATTGCTCAGAGCATGGTGTATTTTAGAGATTTGGCGAGTGGGAGCGTGACCTCGCTCTACGGCTCGCAGGCTCGACCGCTGTCATCCTGCGCGCAGAGTGGCTCGTTCAATCTGTTCCTGGGCATGGAGAACTGGTTGACGGTGGCGAACGCCTCGCTCGAGCCGCTTGATGTCGTTGTCTCACTAAGCGGTGCCACAGTGAGCAGCAACACGCCATACACTATTCCGGCGCAAGGAGCTTTGTCACTGCCCCTGCATGACGGAGGAGTCTTCGGCACAACTCCCAACACCTACGGACTGGTCACCATCCGCGGCGGCAAGCCGGGGATCGGATTCTTCGGCGAAGTGCTGCGCCTTGGTAAGGATGCCGAGGGGCGGGTCGACTTTTCCGCACCGACAGCCGTACGCTGAGGTTTCGCCTATTCTGCATACATCACCGGTGGGCGAGTGCAGGATGCGCTCCCGGCGGTGTCGCGAAGAAGCACTAGTTCTAGGCGCTTCTACGTTATGGGACCGTCGAAAAACGAAGTTTTTTTGGCGGGACCGGCAAGCATAGCTTGCCCGAACGCCGAACAAGGCGTTCGTCTCGAATAGCAGAAAACATGCA
>JAGRAW010000327.1 GCA_020434415.1 Bdellovibrionales bacterium | reverse complement strand
ATCCCTTCGAGCAATTTTTCGACAGTGCTCGCCAAGAGCGTCGCTGGATGCCGCCGGTAGACGTAAAGGAAGACGAGAAGAACTACATTCTCACAGCCGATCTCCCGGGTGTCGATGCAAAAGACATCGAGATTACGATGGAGAAAGGCACGCTTACCATCAAAGGCGAACGCAGAAGCGAGAAGGTAGAGAACGAGAAAGGCGTTCATCGAGTGGAGCGCTCCTACGGCACGTTCGTGCGACAGTTCGGCTTTCCCAACACCGTCGATGCGGACGGCATATCTGCTCGGACAAATAATGGTGTGCTGACCGTGACAGTGCCGAAAAGGGAGAGCGAGCAGCCGAAGAAGATCTCGGTCAGTTAGAGATCATCATCAGGAAAACTAGAGCCGGTTTCCCGCCGGTCTAACCGTGAGGGTGCTGAGACTTGGTTTCAGCACCCTTTTTTTGTTGGTAGACTGCACTTCTCACGGATTCCCCTCGCTATCTTTCGTTTTGACAAAACCTCGATTTGCGATGAGCATCCGGGAGTTCACTAACTACCTGCTGCGAAGTATCCCGTATGCTGCACTTGCTTTCCCGCTTCGAGGAGGTGCTTGCCTCACCCCCCGCCCACTACGAACCGGCAGCCGGATCTGTAGCGACGAACGCGCTGATACCGCTGGGGCTTTCACGAGAGCAGAGAGTCGTTTACGGAGCGCGATTCGGACGAGGGGGATGCCGGGTGAGTCTGATTGCCGGTTGTCACTCCGATGAGCCGGTGGGTCCTCGATTCTTGCGGCACCTGGTTAGGTACCTGCAGGATCTTCCAACAGGTGACGAGCTCCTGACGCGATTCGAGTGGTGGATTGTCCCCGACGCGAATCCGGACGGGGCTGCGCGGAATCGCCCCTGGCAGCACCCGGAGGCCGAGGTATACGACCTCTGCGAGTATCTGCAGCATAGCATTAGAGAATTGCCTGGCGATGATGTGGAGTTCGGATTCCCCCGGGGGCAGAACGATACCGGTGCGCGACCGGAGAATCGCTGCCTCTTTCGCTGGTGGGGTGAGGCACGCGGAGTCTTTCATGTCCACGGTTCTCTGCACGGGATGGGCTTTGCTGCCGGTCCGTGGTTTCTCATTGATAGCGCGTGGGTCGAGCGCACCAGCGAGCTTCGGACCCACTGCCGCGAGGCGGTAGAGCGTTTGCACTATCAACTCCACGATGTAGAACGGAAAGGGGAGAAGGGATTCGTTCGAATCGAACGAGGGTTTGCGACACGGCCGAACAGTCGCGCGATGGCCGAGCACTTTCTGACGCAAGGACTTCCTGAGGTTGCTGCGAAATTTCGACCGAGCTCGATGGAGGTTGTGCGGGCTCTCGGCGGCGATCCGTTCACCTTCGTGACGGAGAATCCGCTGTTCATCACACCGGGTGTAGGACGCGAGCTGGGTCCGCCCGATCTTGCTGCCGAACGTTGGCGGAGGCTGACTCAGCGTTGGCGAGAGGAGCTCCTTGCCGGTTGCCGGGCCGAAGCGGTCGCCGATGAGGCGGCTCGTGCCGGGTTACGGCCCATGCCGGTCCGCGACCAGATGTACCTTCAGTGTGCGTTGCTTGAAGCAGCACTGGGGGCGGCCCTTGCGCGACAGTAGCCGTCACTGACGCTCGACAAACAAGCATTCGAAAAGTTCGCATTCTGCATATTGCATCGGCGCCGCTGTGTCCTCCGCTTGCGCCGACCAATGACGGCTCAGTTGAATGAGCAACTCTATCTCTTGATCATGGCGTTGGGCCTCTGTCGGCTGCTCAGACGTTGTCCCGCTGCCAGGGCGCCGTTGGGCAATTTCCAACAGGGCATTCTTGAACCAAATAAGCTCATCGATTGATTTTCGTCGCATAGCGCATTTCCTCCCGAGTCATGCTTCCGCTTCAAGCACCTCCGGCAGGTCCGCCTGTTCCGGCTTTCGGTGACGCCGAGCGTCACATACACGTTTCCCTGCGAAAAGAGTGCCAATTTATGCCGTGTCCGGATTAGGGTCCCTATGGCAGAGTTAGTTCATTATTGTCCGAGTGCGGCTGACAAATAATGGCACAGCAGAGGACTTTCTTTTGCTGCGCCGGATTCCCGCTCATACGAGGCTTGGTGCTTGGGAGGTGGAATGAAAGGTGCAGTAGTAGAGCTATCTAACGTTACCGTGAAACGTGATGGTAGGATCCTTTTGGACTCCGTTACGTGGACGATTCTCCAGGGGCAGCACTGGGCACTGCTTGGCGCCAACGGCAGCGGCAAGACGCTCACGCTGAAGATGCTGTTAGGGCATCTCTGGCCAAGCGAGGGAGCAGTCGCCGTGCTAGGGCATGCTTTCGGTTCCTACGACTTGCGTAAGCTTCGCCGACACATCGGCTGGGTGAATTTCGATATCCAGTACCAGTTCATGATTCGGAGAGAATCGGTCGCCGATGTCGTGGTCTCCGGTCAATTTGGCACGATCGGCATCTTTGACCAGCCGGTGACCGATGAACACCGGCTGACCGCGAAGGCGATGCTTGAACGGGTGCAGATCGGCGCGCTCATCGAGCGCCGCTTCGACACGCTCTCCTTCGGTGAGCAGAAGCGGGTGCTGATCGCCCGGGCGTTGATGACCGAGCCTCGACTGCTCATTCTAGACGAGCCGTGTACCGGGTTGGACCCGGCGGCACGCGAGCGATTTCTGCATTCCGTTGCGGACCTAGCGGCGGCCGGGGGGCATACGATTCTGTTCGTAACCCATCATACCGAGGAGTTGCTTCCCTTTCTTTCACATACTTTGCTGCTCAAAGAGGGGCGGGTGCTGGCGCAGGGGATGACGCCCGAAGTGATAACTAGTGAGAATCTCAGTAAGACTTTTTCGGTGCCGCTGAGGATGCAAACCGTTGAGGGGCGTTATTGGACGCAGCCGTGCTGAAGCCTTGCTCGGCTGTCGAATCGCCGGTTTCAGGCCTTCCAAGCTTGGTAATTCCTAGCGAAGTCCTGGTTTAACTTATCTTTTCCGAGGGCCGATACTCTTCCTACGAGTTCACTGTAGCAGCTCCGAGGAGGCACTCGATGGAACAACCGCCCCAACAGCATGATAGCCCGCAGGCGGATCTTGCGCGCGGCACGCTAGTTGCGGACCGTTTCCTGGTCTCCGATTGCTTGGGCGTGGGATCTCGTACCAGCGTGTATCTCCTTCGCTCTGACGACGAGGAGCAACCGCAGGTTGTGCTGAAGCTGCTGAACCGTGACGCCGCGCGCGATCCCGATGCTCGAGAACGTTTTGACCGGGAGCGCCGGGCGGCCCTCAGCGTCACTCACGGTAACGTCATCGTTGCCTCTGAAGCAGTCGAGGTCGAGGGTCTGCCGGGGGTGTTGATGGAGTATGCGTCGGGCAGCACGTTGAAAGAAGTCATTGCCGATACTGCGCCGCTTCCGTTGGAAGACAGTCTTCGGCTGGGCTTTCAATTAGCGAATGGTCTCCAAGCAATTCATACTGCCGGGATCGTGCATCGCGATCTGAAGCCCCGAAACATTTTTATTGCGGACGGAATCCCGAAGATTTCCGATTTTGGTTTGGCATTGCTGCCCAATGAGCCCCGATTCGGTCCTGCCGGGCAGGTGGTCGGTGCGATTGACTACGTCAGCCCCGAATACGTTCAGAAGGGACAGATCGACGAACGCTCCGATATCTACGCACTTGGCGTGTTGCTCTACCAGGTACTCACCGGGGAGTATCCCTACGAGCGTGCAGATACTCCCGTTAACTCCTTGATGAAGCGCCTAACCGGACGTCCGGTGCCGATCGAGCAGTTTCGCAATGACTGTCCCTTGGAGGTCCAGCACGTTGTCACCAAGGCGTTAGAAGCTGACCCGGAGAAGCGCTATCAAAGCGCAGCGCTCTTGGCGGCGGATTTGAAAAAGTGCATCGCCCCCGTTGCGGCAAGTCATGTTGAGGAAACTCCGCGCTTCGCTGAATTCGCAGCGTATGAAGCTGAGCTCGAGCAGCAAACCCGCGAACTCGAGCAGCAACTGATGAGACGCAAGCTGGTGATGAAGATCGTAGCGGGCATGGCGGGATTGGTCGCTGCGGGAGGGCTTGCGCTAGTGCTTGCCCCGAATTCGACACCGACTCGCGTTCCCGAAAAGCAAGCTCAGGCTGAGCCCGAGATTCCGCAGAAAGAGCTGAGTGCAACCTTGGAATCAAGAAAGCAGAGCACGCCCGAGACTTCGAAAAGTGGTGGAGGATCGGTGGTGGGCCTGCCGGTTGCGGCACCGCTCGAGGAAGAATTGCCTGCTGCACCGGATAACGTTGCCCCGGACAGCCCAGCGGCGGAGCTCCACAGCGTAGAAGATCTTGAAGCGGAGCTCGCTAGAGAGTCCGAAGCACGCAATGCTGCGGCAGAGAGCGCAAAGGCCCCGGCACCGCCGAAATTGATCGCTAGGGAGAAGCCACAAGCGCGAAGTGGCCGCACTACCTACACGATCGAGCCGGGCGATACGCCGGCGTCTATCGCTGCTCAATTTGGCGTCTCAAGTCGCGCGGTCATTGAAGCGAACGACATTGTCGACCCTACCCGATTGATGCCCGGCGAAGTGCTGGAAATCCCGGTGGAGTAGTTCGGCCCATCAAAATCCCGTCAGAACAAGGTGCCGAGCGTCAACCACCGGGCTGCCCACCTCGTCAATCTCCGGCTCAAGACCTGCTTTTGAGCAATTCTGCCTGCACCTACGATATTTGAGGGCGCGCCGGTCAGGTTCGTGCTACGGGTAGCCGTAACTGATGAATGAGCCCATCCAGGGCTGTAACGTGAGAGATGCTGCGCCATGTCCTTTTTGTCCTCGCACCCGACAATATTCTCGCAGAGAGTAGTCGGATTCTCGCAGAGAGTAGCTGGAATTCCGCTCGTCGCTGCTGCGCTGCTTTTGCTGAGCGCTTCGACGGTCGCTGCTCAGGAAGGAGCGACGCAACCTACCCGCCGTGGTTTGATAACCAGCGCGGCGTGTCCTTTCGGGTGCAAGGATCTGGGCTT
>JAGRAW010000326.1 GCA_020434415.1 Bdellovibrionales bacterium | reverse complement strand
AAACTACCTGGGTGAGGACCGCTCTCGTACCGAGCACCTGGCTACCACGCAACCCTTGGGGCCGTGGTTATAAGGATGTGCTGTCACGCTGCGGCCTCAACCATTCCGCCGCATAGATCCGTCTGCCGCCCCCCCTCCTTCCCTGGATGCCCCCTCGTCTGCCGACTGCTTGGAGCCTTCCTGTTGGTGCCCCTCCCTGCTGGTGCATGGCACCTCAGCATAAGTTTAAGCTTCTTAAAGTAAGGGCGCGTAACTCCCCTGTGAACTTCGTTTTTTTTATTACGATGGAATAGTGTGGTTTGTGGAATGGTGAGCCAAAGAGTGTAGGCGCAGGGGTACAATGATGCGTCGTAAGTAAAAAAACCCCTGGCCGACGTTCGAAAGCGTGCGCAATCAACGAGCGTGGTAGCCTCTCGCTTCCTCCTGTCCCTCGTTGATACCGGCAGCCCAACCGTAAACGTGAGCTGCCTTGATGAGGGCAATTGGAGCAAGCAGCAACACCAGCCCCATGATCCAACGGTAGCTGAACTGCTCAGGAGTCGAACGCTGTCGTTCTATTTCCTGAAATACCACCTCGCCGGAAGCTTGGAGTAAACTTCCGAATAACGTGAGTCCTACCCCAATAACGACTCTGGCCTCCGGGACAAAGCCGAAGAAGAGCAATATGACTACTAAAAGTAGAACGCTCTTATCGAGCACATGTACTACCTCTCGTCGGTTTCGACGGTCTAACGTGTGTCTCGAATCGCTGGACATTGCTACCTCCAATCCGCGAAAACTTGGGGAAAATCCTTTCTATCAAAGTACCTCCTGCAAAGAGGGCATGGTGCCCGGGGAAAGAGCTGTCCGTAGTATAGAACAAGCAGGGAAATTATCAACAATTGGGTGGTGTGCCACAACTTCTTGGGAGCGCTGGGTTTTATTATCCTTACTTTAACCATTTTGAAGTAGGTGGGTGGTGCCTGGCACCTTCGAAGAGGGCTGGGGGGGAGCCGGTTCCTGGAGCTGCTGCTTGCCGGGTGCTATACCGCTTGAAACGATTGGGGAGGCACTTCGCGTATGAAAACTTATTTCTTGAGTGTGGTTTTTCTGGGGGGCCTCCTCGCAGTTGTGGGTCAGGCTGACGCTAAGGCGGAGCCGGCTCGCGTCGGAGTTATATTGCCGCTGACGGGCGATATCGCTGTAATTGGTGGTGCGTGCAAGAACGGCATGGAGCTTGCGTATGCGGAGCTCGATCCCGAGGAGCGCGCAAAGTTTGAACTTGTGTTCGAAGACGATCAGGGTCAGCCGAAAAATACCATCAGCGCATTTCAGCGTCTTGCTGCGGCCGGTCCATTGCATGCCGTTGTCACGGCCAGTTCCGGCACTTCGAAATCCCTAGTCCCGCTTACCGAAAGGGCGAAAGTTCCGTTAATCGCCATCGCTTCCGATCCGGCTGTCAGTCGAGACAAGGAGTACGCGGTAAACTTCTGGGTTACTCCTGAAACGGAAGTGGCGAAACTACTCGGGGAAGTCAAAGCCAAGGGGTATCGCTCGGTCGCGATAGTGACTGGTGTTCATGATGGTACCTTGTCTTTCAAATCTGCATTTCATGGGCAAAAGCCCGATTCTCTTGCCGTCGTTTTCGATGAAGAGTATCCGATCGACATGCGTGATTTTAGGACTGCCATTACTTCAATGCGTGCCACGACCTTCGATGCAGTCTTTCTCAACCTCTTTCTCGGGCAGATTGGCGTCTTTGCTCGCCAGGCGCGGGAGCTTGGCGTAACGCAGCCATTGTTCGCAGTTGAGCTGTTCGAAGATGCGACCGAAGTCGAGAATGCGAACGGAGGGTTGCTCGGACAGTGGTATGTGCAGGCGGACGAAGGAAGCGGCGCCTTTTTCGAAAAGTATAAAGCACGCTATCCGGAAGCGTCGACGTTTGGGGCCGGAAACGGATACGATGCCGTTATGTTGATAGCTTCCGCGCTACGCGAGCAACGTCGATTGAACGACTATCTACATACGCTCAAGGAATTTTCCGGGGCTCTGGGGACGTATTCAGCAACGGGGGATAACCGGTTTACGCTTCCAGCAACTATCAAAGTCGTCACCGAGGACGGCTTTGAAAAACAGTCTAGCTGACAACTCGGCAACACCAGTCCGGACTGCTTCTTGTGAAGTTAGTCGTGGAGCGCAGCGTCGCGCTACAACGGTCCGATGCGGCGCCCAGCGTGTCAGGCTAGCTTCGACGTCCTGCGACGAGTGCATCGACGACTGTCGGATCTGCCAAGGTGGAGATGTCACCTAGCGAGTCGATCTCGCCCGCGGCGACCTTGCGGAGGATTCTCCGCATTATCTTCCCTGAGCGAGTTTTGGGCAGCGCCGGGGTGAAATGGATGAAGTCCGGCGTTGCGATCGGACTAATCTCGTTGCGCACATGGTTCACAAGAACCTTCTCAAGATCCTCCGTCGCCGCTACCTGTGCGTGAAGTGTGACGTAACAGTAGATTCCCTGGCCCTTGGTATGGTGCGGAAACCCCACTACGGCGGCTTCAGCTACCGATTCGTGTGAAACGAGAGCACTTTCAATCTCGGCAGTCGCGAAGCGGTGCGCGCTTACGTTAATGACGTCGTCGATCCTACCGAGCAGCCAGTAGTAGCCGTCTTCATCGATGCGACAGCCGTCGCCGGTGAAATATTTCCCGGGGAACTGGGTGAAGTAAACATTGCGCACGAGCTCGTTTTTCTGATCGCCGTAGACGCCGCGTATCATCCCCGGCCAGGGCTTGCTGACAACGAGCTTTCCGCCTTCATTCACTGCGGCCGCTGTTCCGTCAGATTTTAGCACTTCCGGGACGACGCCAAAGAACGGTTTGCCTGCCGAACCGGGTTTCGTCGGAATGGCACCCGGAAGCGTGCTGATCATCACGCCGCCGGTTTCTGTTTGCCACCATGTATCGACGATTGGACAGCGTTCCTTCCCAATGACCCGGTGGTACCACATCCACGCTTCGGGATTGATCGGCTCTCCGACGGTTCCCAACAGACGCAAACTCGCCAGACTATGCCTATTGGGCCACTCGTCGCCTAGGCGCATCAGTGCCCGAAGCGCTGTCGGTGCAGTATAGAAGATATTGACTTGATACTCATCGATGAGCTTCCAGAATCGGTCCGGCTCGGGATAGGTCGGCGTTCCCTCGAACATCACGTTCGTCGCGCCATTAGAAAGCGGACCGTAGACAAGATAGGAGTGACCGGTAATCCAGCCGACATCCGCCGTGCACCAGAAGGTGTCCTCCTCTCGGATGTCGAAGAAGTACTTGAACGTCAAGTGAGTCCAAAGCAGGTAGCCTGCACTGGTATGCAACACACCTTTTGGTTTCCCGGTGCTGCCGCTCGTATACAGGGCAAACAGCGGATCCTCGGACTCCATCTCCACCGGGGGACAGTCGCGAGTGATATCCGCGGCTGCAACCTCTTCGTGCCACCAAAAGTCGCGACCCGGAGTCATGTCCGCGCGCGAATTGCCGCGATTATAAACAATGACCTTCTTGACGCTGGGGCATTCACTGATGGCCTCATCAACTTTTGCCTTGAGGTTGCCGACACGTCCGGCGTGGAAGCTGACATCGGCGGTAACGACCAGCTCCGAGCGGCAGTCCGTGATCCTGCTTCTCAGCGACTCGGCGCTGAACGCGGAGAAGACAACCGAATGAATAGCTCCAAGGCGCGCGCAAGCTAGGCAAGCAACGACCATTTCGGGTACCATCGGCATGTAGATGGTCACCGTAGTTCCTTTCGTGACGCCGTGCTTCTTCAGCACGTTCGCGAAGCGGCAGACTTCGTTGTAAAGCTCGAGATACGTCAGCGAACGCTTCTCCTCCCCATTCTCACCCTGCCAAAGAATTGCGGCTTTGTTCTTTCTCGTGGGGAGATGCCGATCTACGCAGTTGTAGCAGACATTCAGCTTGGCGCCGGAGAACCAAGACACATAGGGGGCGGTCGTTTCCCCAATGCGGGATACATCATAGGAGAGAACCGAATCCCACTTCCTGAACCAACTGAGGTTCTCCTCGGCCTGTGCTGCCCAGAAGGCTTCGGGGTTCTGCAGCGACTGCTCGTAGAGTTGCTGATACTCGGCCTCCGAGCGAACGAGAGCTCGCTCACTCACCTCTTCGGCAGGCTTGAAAACCCGTTTCTCCTTGAGTAGGGATTCGATTTCTTGACTCATGCGTGCGCCTCAGGTGTCGGATGGCTATCAGGGGGTGCACAATGGTGCCCTCGATAGTCTAGGTGTTCCATTGTAGATTCGTCAATTCACGGCCTGAATGCTATGCTGTGGTCCCTTAGTCTGCAGATTTCTTTGCTTGCATCATGAATTTTCTTACAGTTGCTGCCGCAGCGCTCAATCAAACTCCGCTTGACTGGAGAGGTAACTTTGACCGCGCGCTCGCGGCTATCGAGGAAGCCAAAGCCCAGCAAGTAGCATTGCTTTGCCTACCCGAGCTTTGTGTCAGCGGGTATGGTTGCGAGGATGCGTTCTTTAGCGCGGATGTCGCTCGAAGAGCCCTGAGCAGTCTCGAGCGCTTGATCCCGCACACGTCGGGCATCGCTGTCTCGGTTGGCCTCCCCCTGCTACATCAAGCAGCACTGTATGATTGCGCGGCGTTTGTAGTAGATGGCGAGCTGCTCGGTATTGCAGCCAAACGCGTGTTGGCCGGGGACGGTATTCATTACGAGCCTCGCTGGTTCAAGCCGTGGCCGAGAGGAAAGCACGCGGAAATTGAGGTGGCCGGTCGCAGAGTACCGATCGGCGCCTTACTGTTCGACCTTGACGGCTTGCGGGTGGGGTTCGAGATATGTGAAGACGCATGGGCGGCTGCACGACCCGGAGCGGATCTTGCGGCGCAAGGCGTGGATGTCATTCTCAATCCAAGCGCAAGTCACTTCGCCTTCGGTAAATTGGAGACGCGAAAGCGCTTTGTGCTCGAAGGCTCTCGTGCCTTCGGCGCGGCGTATGTCTATGCAAACTTGCTGGGGAACGAGGCGG
>JAGRAW010000325.1 GCA_020434415.1 Bdellovibrionales bacterium | reverse complement strand
TCGTTTTAATCGGACGACTTACAGAAATAATCGTCTTTGTTCAACCGGTGTATCGCCCCCTAGGGTTCAGTCGTAGCTCCGCCTTCCTGCTCGGCAGCATCGTCATCGCGTCGCTGTTCCTGTATACTTGGATTGCCTTTCTTCAGAATCGACGTGGACGTGATGGAGTTTGAAGAAGCCGATATCGATCTCCCGCTACTCCTAATTGTACATAGCGTGCTGCTAGTGTTCGTTCTACTGTCGCTAGCAGGGCTTCGTTACTTC
Source organism: Bdellovibrionales bacterium (assembly GCA_020434415.1). Taxonomy (GTDB): domain Bacteria; phylum Bdellovibrionota_C; class UBA2361; order SZUA-149; family SZUA-149; genus JAGRAW01. Next base: position 4,775 of record JAGRAW010000325.1, on the reverse strand, counting down.
TACTATTGCTCGGTCACTCCGACCGGAGCGACCCACCCTCTACCGGCAACCTTTTCCTTGTCCTCCGTCAGATCCCTGCCTTCCGCAAACTCTACGCCCCCCGGGAAGTTTGGCGGGGCGCTCGCACTGGAACGCGGTGGCGTGAGCAGATCGAGCCGCTTTACCTCGTAGTCTTAGTAGTATGTAGTCTTAGTGATTTGTAGTCTTTGTAGTTCGTAGTCTTTGTAATTTTAGTAGTCTTACGAGCTTACAAAGCGTCCGCCATCCAAATGAAGGACCTGCCCGGTCATATAAGTCGAATCCGAGCAAGCTAGGTATACATATGCCGGCGCCATTTCTGCGGGTTGCCCGCGTCTGCCTAAGGGCACACCACTTCCATGCTTTTCCACCCGCTTTGCGTCGAAAGAGGCAGGGATGAGCGGTGTGTAGATCGGACCCGGTGCGACTGCATTCACACGGATACCCCGCTCGGCGAGTGCTTTCGCATACGATCTAGTGAACGTCACTATCGCGCCCTTTGTGGCCGAATAGGCCAGCAACTCTTGATGACCTTCGTAGGCAGTAATCGACGTCGTATTTACGATCGCACAGCCTTCCTCCATATGTTGCAACGCTTCCGTGGTGAGACTGAACATCGCGAAAAGGTTGGTGCGAAACACCCGTTCCAGATGGTGACGCGTCAGCTCCTCCGGCTCATCGAGGACATGTTGCTCCCCGGCGTTGTTGACTAGAATGTCGAGCTTTCCCAGTTGTCTTACGGTTTGGGCGATCGTGACACGACACTGCTCTTCTTCACCCAAATCTCCGGCAAGCAGCAAACAACGCTTTCCGGCCTTCTCGATCCAGTCGCCCGTAATCTCGGCGTCTTCATGCTCATCAAGATAAGCGATGGCCACATCAGCACCCTCTCGTGCGAAGGCAATCGCAACTGCGCGACCGATGCCGCTATCACCACCGGTGATGAGAGCCACTTTCCCGCGCAGCTTTCCCGATCCCTCGTAGGTTTCCTCCCCGCAATCCGGTTCGGGAGTCATCTCTTGCTGAGTCCCCGGTTGCGTGTCCTGATTTTGAGGCGGCACCTCATCGAGACGTCGATAGCGTGCCTGGAGCTCTGCTTCGGGAACTAGTACGGTCATGACTTCGCCCTCCTGAACCAAGGATAACATCGTAGTGCGGCAGGATACCGCGTCGCTTACTCTCTTTTCCGTGAGCACGGTCATACGCATGCGGGCATAAAGCAGTAAGGCTTGAACTACATTGCTGCGAGATGACACAAAATGGATTCTGAACCTAAACTCGAGGCGTCACGCTCCCCACGCGCTCATGTGTGGCGACTGCTGGTGCTGGTCGTCGGCTTCGTGGTCACTCTGTTTGGCGTCGTCATGTTGGTAACGCCGGGCCCCGCGTTCATCGTCATACCAATCGGCATCTGGATTCTTTCGACCGAATTCGATTGGGCAAGGCGGCTTCGAACGAAGCTCGAGCAGTATTTTGCTGCGCGCGAAAGGACAAGGTCGCAAAGTTCGACAGAGGGTCCGTCCTGTAGAAGCACCACGGACGGAAAAGCCGGACGCTCGCAGCCTTGTCGATGGCTTCGGCGTCTGATGACCTAAGTCATGTAGTAGTGACGGCAAGTGGCCCTACAGTCAGCTACAACACATGCAGCAGTTGCCTTTTATCGAGGAGAGTAAGTAAATGAAGGACACTTCGGTAAAAAAAGTGCAGGCGAGGACATCGCCTCGCGGAGCCCTGGGACAGAAGTATCTCGCCTCGGGCAAGAGGGTTTCACTCCGTCTGTGGGAGGAACTCGAGACGGAAGAAGAGGTCGACCGGGATTCCTGTCGCGAGTACGAAACGGTCGGCTACTGCCTTGCAGGTTCAGCCACTTTACATCTTGAGGGACAGGTAGTGAAACTCGAACGCGGCGACTCATGGGTAGTGCCCGCAGGAGCGCACCACCGTTATTCGGAACTACAAGGATTCTCGGCTGTGGAAGCTACCGCCCCTCCCGCTCAGGTGCATGGCCGGGACGAAGGGGCAGCCGGGGCCGATTGACGATGCCGCCCCTCATAGATTCATAGAAGGAGGGGATTCATAGAAGGAGGGGATTGCTTCTGTCTACCACTGGAAGGTACCCGGAAGCGACCACCCGGATCAAGTCGACTACCCCCGTCTACGCGGTGTAGAGACGAACCTCTGACGAGGCGAGGTTGCGGTTAGGGCTCCAACACGACCTTGATGCAGTCATCTTTTTTGTCGTTGAAGAGGCGATATGCTTCGGGTGCTTCCTCAAGCGGGAGACGATGCGTGATGACAAAGGACGGATCGACCTCGTGGTCCACGACAAATTGCAATAAGCGCTTCATGTAGCGATGAGTGTGGGTCTGTCCCATCGTGAACTGAAGCCCTTTCCCGAACGCCATACCTAAGGGAAATTTGTCGATGAATCCACCGTATACGCCGGGTATCGAAACTCGCCCGCCCTTGCGACAACAGTGTAGGATCTGCCTCAGCACATGTGCGCGATCGGTTTCGAGCATCAGCTTCTCTTTCGCGTAATCATACCAAGCATCGACACTATGACCATGCGCCTCCCCTCCGACGGCGTCGATACACACGTCCGGACCGCGACCGGCTGTTTTCTCCCGCAGTTCGTCATAGACGCTCGTCGCCTCATAGTTGATCGTTTCCGCTCCTCCTCGCTCACGCGCCATCTGTAATCGCTCCCCGATGCGGTCGATTGCAATCACCTTTGCGGCTCCCAGCTTGTATGCGCTCCAGATCACGAATTGGCCGACCGGTCCGCAGCCCCAGACCGCTACAGTATCGCCGGGTGAGATGCCGGCTTGTTCGGCTGCCATGAAGCCGGTCGGAAAGATGTCGGAGAGAAACAGCGCTTGCTCGTCGTCGAGCTCGTCAGGCACCTTTAAGTGTCCTACATCGGCGAACGGGATTCGGACATACTCCGCTTGACCACCCGCATAACCACCGAAGAGGTGAGAATACCCGAACAGTCCTGATGGACAGTCACCGTACAAGGCTTCAACCATATCGGCGTTTGGATTCGAGTTGTCACACAGCGAAAACAACTCGTGTTCACAGAAAAAGCAGCCGCCGCAAGCAATATTGAAAGGGACAACGATGCGCTCACCAACAGACAGCGCGTGCTTCGCTTCGGCCCCGACTTCGATTACCTCACCCATGAATTCATGCCCGAGCACATCGCCACGCCTCATAGTCGGGATACGTCCCTGGTACAGATGCAAATCCGAGCCGCAAATAGCTGTTCGGGTCACCCGGATCACCGCATCCCGCGGATTGAGTATTTCAGGGTCGGGAACGTTTCGAACTTCGATCTGACGCTTTCCTTGCCAACAGACTGCACGCATCTCCACCTCCGTGGTGAGGAATTTACCAAGTCACTGAAAATCGACGAACCTAGGTTACTGAAGAACCTGCATCGACTGCTCAGGATCGCTGCGCGGTCGTTCTCCGGCTTCCATCAGCTGCTTGAAGCCTCTGAGGTCCTCTTGAAGCTGCTGTTGGAGCCCGCTCCGAAACATTTTCAGGACCTTCGCTGCAATGGTGCCACCCGGCGGCAAGTAGCTCATCGAAACGAACACTTCTGTTCCCTCACCGAATGCCGGTGAACGGAAGCGCACTGCACCTTCACAATCCAGTTCAGATCCTGGGCGAGATCGCCACGCGATGAGCTCATTCGGCCGCTCCGTCGTCACCTCAGCTTCCCATTCGATGGTGTCGGCAAACGGCACTCGTGCCACCCACAGCGAACGCTTGTCATCGAGCGAAGTTACCGATTCGATATGGCTCATTACGCGCGGCAAATTCTCCAGGTTCCGCCAGAAGGCGTAGAGTTGCTCCGGGGGTCGATTTATATGTATCGACTTCGAAGCATGGTGGCCTCGCCCGCCGGTGCCAAAGCTTTCCCGCCGCGTATCAATCCCGAACCGTTCGTACAGAGGACAGCTGCCGGTGGTGCCGCGATAAAGCAGCCCGGCACCGACGGCTAGTGACAAAAGCGAGCCCTTTCGCAAACCGCGAAAAGCCAACAGGCCTCCTAGCGCAAGCGAACTCCACTGCTCTATCTGAGCAACATTCTGGCCCTGCGAGCCGGTGGGCTGGTGGCGCCGGCCGAAACTGCCGCGGGAGGGCGGGTTCTTGCCGCTCGCTGCTATCTTCTTCGCTTGCTCTTCCATTCAGTTGTCGCTCCGCATCTCAAGGGTATATGCCGTCATCTGGTGAGAGCAGCTCTCGGCATTTGACCGAAGAGGCTATGGCGTCCCACCAGGCGCCATTCTACCCTGCGACTCTCTGCTCCCTATGAGTGAGATCAGGTCTGTCAAAATCGGGCGCTCAACGCACGAATCGATCCCAGCTCCCGTAGGTTTCGGTGACGACACCTCGAGGAATCGATAGCAGCAGCACCGAGCTTCCGACAGCTGAGGTGAAAAGTTGGAAGCCAACCGGCGATCCCTGGAGGAACCAAGGACAAGTGGCAACAGCAATAGCGAGCAGGATGTTGATGATTCGGCACAGCCGTAGCACTTCCGCCATCGAAATGACCGATACCGTGAGAATGAGAGCACCGCCGAGATGGGCGAGGTCAGCCGCCGTAGTGTGGATGTCGATGCCAAACCAGCTTGGCGCAGTCATACAGACCACCCCTAAGAGCGAGCTCACTGTCAGCTGCCAGGGGAAACTCATTCCCCAGACAGAAGCCTTCAACACGTTTATCGGAGAGGACCCGAATGTCA
>JAGRAW010000324.1 GCA_020434415.1 Bdellovibrionales bacterium | reverse complement strand
CCCTTCGCCTCAGTCCGCTTTTTTCCGATCGAGAATAATCACCCCCGTCAGTAGAGCGAAGGTAATAATTGTCACAAAATATACAAGGTCGGCCAAGTTCACGACCCCCCGCTGGATTGCCTCGAAGTGGTACGGAAAGCTCAAGTTCACCAACTGTTCCGTGAGGACCTGAGGCAATGCCCCGGATAGCATTTCTATTACGGGGTCGAAACCAAGCAAGATCAGGATCAGGCAGATCGCCGTCGCGACGACAAAGCTGATGACTTGGTTACTGGTCGCTGCCGACACCGCACATCCGACGGCCAAGAATGCGCCGGCCATCAGGAAACTTCCGATGTACCCCGCCACGATCACCCCAAGATCGGGCTCGCCGAGGTAGATGACGGTGAACACTATCGGCAGCGTAAGCGCCAACGCTAGGCCGATAAACAGCCACGCCGCGGTAAACTTACCCAACATCGCCTCAATCATGCTGACGGGAAGCGTCAGGAGCAGCTCGATCGTACCGCTGCGCCTTTCTTCAGCCCATAGACGCATTGAAATCGCGGGCACGATAAAAAGATAGAGCCAAGGATGCCATACGAAAAACGCCCGCAGATCCGCCTGTCCCAATTCGTAGAACCTTCCGAGCTTGAATGTGAAGAAACCGTTCAACACCAGAAAGACCGTCAGAAAGATCAGCGCGATCGGGGTGGCGAAGTACCCCTTGAGCTCGCGCTTCACTATTGCTTGATACACGCTCATTGTCGCTCGCTCCTAACGAGTAATTTCTCGGAACACCTCGTCGAGCTGTCCCATTTCAAGACGCACGTCGGTGACGGGCCACTTCCAGCGCTCGACTTCCTCGACGACTCGCGGCAGCACATTCGTGCCGGGCTGCGGCCGAAGCACGTAGGTGACCCGTGAGCCGGCAATTCGATGGGATGCGACCTCTCGCACTCCGGTCAGCGCTCGAAGTCCGGCTACCGTCTCCGCGCTCGGCTGTTCCGAGAAGGTAATCGACACCGCTCCATGCGAGGCCGAGCGTCGCTTGAGCTCCTCCGGCGTAGCATCCGCAACTACTTTACCTTTGGAGATAATCACTGCACGGGTGCAGACCGCGTCGACTTCCTCGAGGATATGCGTCGAAAGAATTATGCACTTCTCTTTCGCCATCGAGTTGATGAGCTCCCGGACCTCATGCTTCTGGTTGGGATCCAGCCCGTCGGTCGGCTCGTCGAGGATCAAAATTGCCGGGTCATGAACAAGCGCTTGGGCCAAGCCGACACGCCGTTTGTAGCCCTTCGAAAGGGTCTCAATACGCTGGCGCACGACCGCGCCGAGACTTGTCATCGCAATAACGCGATCGACCGCTGCGTTGCGCTCGTTGAGCGGAAGCTCTCGGACCTCTGCAACGAAACGGAGGAACTCCCCGACTTCCATCTCACCGTACAATGGCGCATTCTCGGGCAGGTACCCCAACACCTTACGCACCTCACGAGATTGTTCGATGATGTCATACCCGCCGACTTTCGCCGTTCCGGAGCTCGGCGTCAGAAAACAGGTGAGCATCTTCATCGTGGTCGACTTGCCCGCACCGTTCGGCCCCAAAAATCCGAGAACCTCTCCTCGACTGACCGAGAAGCTCACGCCGTCGACTGCCTTGATTGGGCCAAACGTGCGACTCAATTGCTGCGCCGCGATCATGATTGCCATGGTGAATTGACTACCCCCGCCTGAACGTCATTGTTTTCATCTGTGATTGACGACCGTGCTTCCGTTCGTAGCGACTCTCAGCGCTGCGTCCGGGGCACGGCCCTGCGACTGTGAACCTGCCGGGTACCGGAAGCAACCTGCAGCGGCCGATATCTTCGACCTACCACTCCCCCGGCGCGGCTTTGAGATTTGTTTGACGGACGACAGCCCCAGTCGGTCAAAACTCGCAGGCTTACGGAAACACCTCATACCGCCATGCCTGGTAGCCACGCCAGCAGTATCGCAACCCGCTGGAAAGTCTGCTTCCCGGGGGCTGCACGGGGACCAACTTACGGAAACCGCACAGCTTTGCCAACGGGTGTCGGTAACCGCCGAGCATGAAAAAATCAGACCGGCCGATCCCCTAGGCAGCCCCTCCCCTGAAAACTGAAGTAAATGAGTATTTTTTTATTCTCCCGTCTTGCCGAGATTGGCCGAAATCGCCGTTTTGAGAGCAGATTTATTCGTGGATAAGCTCTAAGTCATACTCTCTCCGTTCGCCTTGCCGGAGCGACCCCAAGAGAGACAACGGTAAATGAGCCCTGTATCCTCCAGTCTACCCGCCCCGGCATTCCTGTTATTTGACAAAAACGGTATTATTGATAGCCATATCGACTCCCGGAAGACCGATTTCCCCTTATAGTGATGCGTTCGCGGCTTCGTGCCCCAGCAGGCCGCTCGGAAATTGAGAGACTAGAACGAATGAATGCCGAACCCCTACGCCTGAAAGTTGGACTAGCCGAAATGCTCAAAGGCGGCGTGATCATGGACGTCGTGAACGCTGAGCAAGCTTCTATCGCCGAAGAGGCCGGCGCTGTCGCCGTGATGGCGCTCGAGCGCGTTCCCGCCGATATCCGTCGTGAGGGCGGCGTCGCGCGCATGGCAAGCATCGAAATCGTAGAAAACATCATGAGGGCGGTAAGCATCCCGGTGATGGCGAAAGTGCGGATCGGACATTTCGCCGAAGCCCAGATCCTGGAAGCACTCGGCGTCGATTTCATCGACGAGAGCGAAGTGTTGACGCCGGCTGACGAGCAATTTCACATCGACAAACATGATTTCAATGCCCCGTTTGTTTGCGGTGCTCGGGACTTGGGCGAGGCACTGCGTCGGATCTATGAAGGAGCGGCGATGATCCGGTCCAAGGGCGAGGCGGGAACCGGTAACATCGTAGAGGCCGTCCGTCACATGCGCAGTATTGTTTCTGCCGTGCGCGAATTGAGCACCCTTGACGAAGCCGCCCTGCTTCAAAAGGCCAAGGAGTACCGGACCTCTTTCGAGCTCGTCGCAAAAGTTGCCCGCGACGGAGAGCTGCCCGTTCCGCTCTTTTCTGCAGGTGGCGTCGCTACACCAGCGGATGCCGCACTGATGATGCAGCTTGGCGCGCAAACGGTGTTTGTCGGCTCCGGCATTTTCAAGTCGGAGGATCCAGCGGCCCGTGCGCGCGCTATCGTAAAAGCGGTCACTCACTTCCGCGATCCGGGAGTGCTGCTGGAGATTTCGCGTGAGCTGCGGGGGGCGATGCCGGGAATTGAAACCCGGATGCTGAAGCCTGAAGAACGCCTCCAGGAGCGCGGCTGGTAAGTCTGTGACTGTCGACGCAACATCAACGGACTCATGCGAGGGCTCGGCGACTCCAGCCCTCTTGGTTGGTGTGTTAGCGCTCCAGGGGAACTTCGACTCGCATCGCCTTCGGCTCGAAGCTCTCGGGGCGCGGGTCCGGCTGATCCGTAAGGTCGAAGACCTGGCCGAGCTGCAGGGGGTAGTGCTTCCCGGCGGAGAGTCGACGGCGCTGCTTCGCCTGCTGGACCCGGTGTTGCGTGAAGAATTAACGCGGCGGATACTCTCCGGCCTACCTACGCTAGGCACCTGTGCCGGAGTGATACTTCTCGCGAAGCAGGTGCAGAACCCCGTCCAGGAGTCACTCGGGCTGCTCGATGTTACCGTCTCCCGCAACGCTTACGGTCGGCAGGTCGATTCGTTTATCGATTCGGAGCTTCGCCTGACGCTCGAAGGCCGAAATTTCATGCGTCAGTGCTGCACCGAAGACACTGTCGGCACGTCGATGCAGGAAGAGAGCCTGCTGGAGGGCGTGTTCATTAGAGCGCCCCGAATCACGGCGGTCGGAGCAGAGGTTGAAGTGCTGATAGCGCGTGCTCAGGAACCGGTCCTGGTGCGGGAGAAAAATGTGCTGGCTGCGACGTTTCATCCCGAACTCAGCGAGCGGGCGAAATTAGTCCATGCGCTGTTTCTCGCAAACGTTCGGCGGTGCTCTTAAGGCTGCTGTTCGTGGTGTTCTTCGCTGCGCAGGTCAATCCGGCCGGTGCGCAGCTGCCTGACGATGCGTCGCATGCAGCCGAGCTTCCCGTGAGAGCTGCTCCGACGCCGCGTCTTTCGTGCCGCCCCACGTCGACAGCCCAACGAGGCACCGCACTTCTCGTTCACGGCTTGAATCAGAACCCTGAAACTTTTGACGATCTGGAGCAGCTCTTCAGCGGCCTGGGGATACGACCCTGCACGCTGGTTCTCCTCGGCCATAGTACCGCCGACGACCCGACCGCCGTTACCCAACAGCAATGGCTCGCGCAAGTCGTTGACGCCTACGACGAGATCCGGGCGGGCGTCCCGGAGCGACCGGTCATGCTCGTAGGGTACTCACTCGGCGCTGCGCTTCTTATCCGACTTCTTGACGAACGACCTCAAACGAAGGTGAGCGGGCTTGTGCTGATCGCACCTCCGGTGTCGCTGCAATGGTATTCCTATGCAATCCGAGCCCTCACGCCGTTACGCATTTTTGGCGCCTCGGTGCCGAGCCTGGCACCGGAGGCATACCGCGTGCATCCTTGGACGTCACTTGCCATGTACCACGCAACGCTGGAAACCATCTCTCACATCACGCCTCCCCGAACCGGCGTCATGGCCCTCCGTCAGCTCCCCGCACTGGTCTTCCTGAACCCTCGCGACGAACTGGTCGACAGCGACGGTGTCGTTGCCTGGATTGACGAGCATCAGCTAGAGCACTGGAAAGTAACGCTGCTTACGCCGACTCCGGTCGACGAAGATCTTCCCGAGCATTTGATTATCGATCCCTCATCGCTCGGAGAAAAGCAGTGGGACGTCTTTCAGCGCGAAGTTACTTCGTTCGTCGACCGCATCTGTCCGCAGTGAGGGTCTTCGGCTCCATCCGAAGCAATCAAGATCGCCTCGTCGCATCGCGGCAAGCCGCAACGCTTCTCGCGATGACAGCAAGTACGTGGCCGTCGCCCCAACCCATGTCATTGCGAAGGTGGCTTGCCACGATAGGAACAATC
>JAGRAW010000323.1 GCA_020434415.1 Bdellovibrionales bacterium | reverse complement strand
CACGGCTTCCACTATCGCTTGAACCGGCTCTTTCAAGGCGCGTCGGATAATCGCATCGTCGATAATCATCTCACGAGGTGTGCCTGTCGCAAGATCGCGTCCGAAGATCTTGATTTCACGGGTCTCTGCCATGGGCATTGCCGACCCAATCGCGAGCTTGATCCGCTCCGCCTCGAAAATACCGATTTGGAGGTTAAACGCGCGGCGAATGAAATGCTCTATCGCTTCATCCATTTCGTCACCGGCAATTCGGACAGACTCGGAATAGACGGTCGAGCCCATGCTGATGACCGCCACCTCTGTCGTGCCGCCGCCGATGTCGACAATCATGTTTCCGCCACACTCGCGGACGGGCATGCCTGAGCCAATGGCCGCTGCCATAGGTTCTTCAATCAAGTGGATCTGTCGCGCGCCGCTTGCGAGCGCCGCGTCGATTACGGCTCGCTTTTCCACCATGGTCACGCCGGAGGGGATACTGACGATCAACTTGGGTCGTCGTAACTGCCAGCGCTTCGACACTCGAGTGATGAAGTCCTTGATCATCAAGTGGGTGATCTCGAAATCGGCAATGACCCCATCCTTCATCGGACGTACGCAACGAACGCGTTTCGAGGTCTTCCCGTACATTTCCTTGGCCATCTTGCCGACTGCTACCGGCTTGCCGTCCTCTTCTTGTACTGCAACTACGCTCGGCTCGTTGAGGACGATGCCCTTGCCTCGAACGTAAATGAGAGTGTTCGCCGTGCCCAAGTCCATGGCCATATCTTGCGATACAAGACCATTGAGCAAACTGCGCAGCCTTGGCGGGCGTGTATTCACAAGCATGCCGTTGGTATCGTTGGAACGTCGGGGGTCGAGTGCGCGCCGCGCCTCACCATTGCGGCCATCGCCTTGTCGAATCAAATCGTGCTGTACGAGTCCTGAGCGGATATGCACTTCGCGACGATCCGTGGTCGGAGGATTACCGATTTCCAGCATTTGCCAGGCCCTCTGTTGATGACTGCGTCTTGGTGTTTAGATTGAAAATGTGCCTTGCTTTGTTTGCAAGCTGGTGGATGTCTTTCCCTTCCTCAGGATAGCGGGCAGCAGCAACCTGGAGTCCACGCAACACCATATCGCCAAGCTTGATGCTGGGGCTTTTGGCATCCGGAATAAAATCGGTGATACCAATCCGCTCAATCAGTCGTTCGAGGCGCAATAGGATGCGATCTGCTTCTGCTCGTTCGCAGAGAATCAGCATTTCGCTCCCATAGAGTCCGCAACTGATCGCGGGAGGACGAGCGATTTGATCAATCAGCCTGGAGACTTTCTTGGTAGTGGAGGTTGTGACCTCGATACCGGCGAATTCCTCCACCTCATGCAGATTTGAAAAGCGCAGTCGCAGCAGGGTCATCGGCACCCGACGGGACTCAGCTTCCGCCAGGCGAGCCTTTGCCCGAATCTGAAAATGCTTCCAGGACAAGAAGGAGTTCGCCTCGGGAGCGTTTTCGAGACGATCTCGAAGGCGGATACGTTCCAGCTCACGGCCGAGCACCTTCGCGACTCGCTCCAGCGCACTGATCTCGGAACCTTTGAACGAGTAGTGCGGTTTGCTGAGAATGTTCAGCGATCCCGCCTCCTGGTCGAGAACATGAAACGGTATCGAAAGAAATGAGCGCTGCTTGATGTCGTCAACCGGAAGCGCATGCACGCTTCGGTCTTTACAGATGATCTTCTTGTGCTTACAGACCAGGTCGAGGAGCCGATGCTCGACACGCTGTTCGATGGCGGAAGCGTAATACGCGCCAGCCCCTACACCACCCTCTGCCGTGGTCATGACGACGAGGGCGTCCCGACCTACGAGCTCGACAGGCAGCTTCGCAGCAGTGGACAAAAGCCGATCCTCCTGCTCGCAGCTTCTTAGCCGCTCGAGAAACGGTTGTAGGGCGTCAGCAGTTGAGCTGGTCGCCGACAGCTGTGCGGTGTTTTTGCTTCGCTCAAGCAGTCCTAGAAGACTTGCCGCCTGGTTTGCGCAATCTAGAAGTATCTTCTCGGTAACCTTGGCGAACGCATAGTTTTTCTTGGAATCGCAAGAAATCACACCTAACAGGCGATCCCCGGCCCCGATAATAGGCACGGCAATGAAGCTTTTCAGGTCTTGGTCCGCACTGTAATAGCGAAGCGTCGTTGCATCGTGCTGAAATGGGCAGACCGAAATTCGGACGCGGTTCTCTGCGGTCCATCCGACCAGACCGCTCCCAAACGCTATCTCTGCATTCGGAATGAACTCCCGACTGAGGGTGTGCATGCCTTCGACGCGAAGCAGCTCGGCCTTTTCGTCAGCTAGAAAGATAACGACGGAGTAGGATTCCGTCACGTTGGCAATTAGTCCTGCAAGCTGATTGAGGTGGCGTCTAGTTTCCTGATCGGCGTTGGCCGACGTTCCCATATCCGCCACATGGGCAGCACTGGCGCTTCCGGCTAGCCCGGGCTGCGTTCTCTGCGGCACAGAGGACGGACCGGTTCGTAAATTCTGTGTATGGCCAGGGCGAGTGGCGTCTTCTTTGACGAAGGGTGAAATGTAGGGATGGGCTGGTGGTCTGAATTCACCGGCTGCGCCTGGTAAGGGTGCCGGCTCAGAAGGCTCAGCGACGATAGGTGCTACCGCCGAAGCGGAAGTGCGAACGGCTTGCTGCGATTTTCTCATCTGGTAACCCCCCGACTAGCGGGAAAATAAAGAGGCAGAGACCGGCGGACGCCTCGGTCAAAATATAACTAACTTAAAGTAACACCGGGTGCAGACAGCCACAAGGGAAAGAAAGGGGAGAGCTGTCAAAACGACAGGTAGTCGGAAGGGAGCAATGGGGGCTGGCCCCAGGTCTCTCGGATCGCCGGCCCCAGTCTATCGGATTGTCGAATTGAGGTTGCCGAATTGAAACTGCCGGATTGAAATAGACAACACGTCGAACAGGATACGCGCGAGCGGCCTGGACCGCGCCCGGCGAGCAGTTCGAGACAAGCGCAGCGAGACGCATCCGCGGTTGGAAAACGGCCTACCGTTCCATCGTTGCGCGACTTAGTGGCGACTATCAGATTGCTGAAAAACTCTTTTCAGCAATCTGATGGAGCTAATCTACCAAAGCCGGAGGAGTCCTTGGCGCTCCCGCGCCGCCGGAGTCCGAAGGGCCGCCGCCGCTCTTTTCGTTGTTGCCGGAGCGTTCGCTGTTTCCGGACTCGTTTGGGGCTCCAGATGCGGAGGCATTTTCTCCACGCCGCCCGCGCCCGCGTCCACGGCCACGCCCTCTGCGCGAGCCTGAGCGTCGCTTTCGATCGCGTCCTCTGCCGTCGCGTTCCCGTTCCTGCTGCCCTCGATCGCGACCGGAATCTCCTCGAGATGAATCGCCTCGGCGGGATGGCCGTCGTTGCTCGGATGATGTCGCGACGGAGCTACTAGGGCTTCGCACCGCTTCAAAGCCCTCGTCGTGGCGACCTGTGACGAGCTCTAGCTCATACTCGTCGGGCTTCTTACGTCCGTCGGCGTAAATAAGGATATGCGTGCCGGTGCGTTGCTCGAACTCCGTCAACATGTGGCGCTTCTGGTTTAGCAGTAACAGTGCTGCAGCGGGAGACATGTGGACCCGGATATCACTGACTCCTCCGGCGTAGGCCGACGATTGTATCTTCCGCAGCACTTCGAGTGCGGCGGATTCAGGTGTGCGAACACGGCCTCTTCCTGCGCAGTGCGGGCAGTCGACGTTGTTTTGGCTGACGAGGGAAGACTTCAGTCGCTGGCGGGACATTTCAAGGAGGCCGAATTTCGAGATCCGCCCAACTTCAATTTTCGCCTTGTCGCTACGGACGGAATCCTTGAGCACTCGTTCGACGACCTGCTTGTGCTTACGGTCCGTCATGTCGATAAAATCGATAACGATCAATCCCCCGAGGTCCCGCAATCGCAACTGACGAGCGATGACTTCAGCAGCCTCCTTGTTTGTGGCAAAAGCCGTTTCCTCGACGTCGGATTGTCCGGTTGAGCGGCCCGAGTTCACATCGATTGCGACGATTGCTTCAGTCGTGTTGATTACAATCGAGCCGCCCGACGGCAGAATCACCTCCGGCTGGTTGATTTCGTCCACCTGCGCGTCGAGGTGAAAGGTCGAAAAGAGCGGTTGGGGGCGATCGAAGAACTTTACTCGAGCCTCATAGGCGGGAATGATTCGCCTCACGAACTCTCGGGCTGTCTCGTACGCTTGCTTTTCGTCAATCAGGATTTCGTCAATTTCACTGGTCAGATAGTCCCGGATAGTTCGGATCGCCAAATTGCTCTCCTGATAGAGCAATTTCGGGCCGCCTGGTTCGAGGCTCCGCCTGACCACCTCATACCAAAGCTCCAGGAGCGCATCGAGGTCACGTTGCAGCTCGATTGTGCTCTTGTTGATGCCGGCGGTGCGGACAATCACGCCCATTCCGGCCGGGACCTTCAACCCCTGCACCGCTTGTCGCAGACGTCGACGCTGGCCTTCATCGACAATCTTCCGTGAGACGCCGCCGCGCTGATTGCCGATCATCAGCACCAGATAGCGACCTGGAATCGAAAGATTGGTGGTGAGAGTCGCACCTTTCGCGGCGCGTTCGTCCTTCACTACCTGCACGACCAGGTGTTGGCGCGCTCGCAGCACGTCCTGAATCGCCGGCCGATGACGACCGTTACCCTCTTGCTCCGACTCTCCGAAGTAGGAGGGGTTGATGTCGTTGATCTGGAGGAAGCCGTTTCTATTGGAACCGATGTCCAGGAAAGCGGCCTGAAGACTCGGTTCGATGCGAGTAATCGGCGCCTTATAGATGTTGCCTTTTAGCTGTCCCTGATCGGACCGCTCGATTTCCAGTTCGAGGAGTTTGTCTTCTTCCGCAACCGCCACCCTGCACTCTTCCGGATACAGGGCATTGATCAGCATTCTACGCGCCATTGCTCGCCTTTCTGTTTGGCGGCACGACCCTGGGATTTTGTCGGCGGAATTGAGGGGGAAACTCTTCCAAGCGTCTGGCGCTTGATCCTGAAGCTCACAAAGCTAGCTAGGCTGCTA
>JAGRAW010000322.1 GCA_020434415.1 Bdellovibrionales bacterium | reverse complement strand
GCTCGTGGAGATGGACGGTTTCGAGGCGAATGAAGGGGTCATACTGATTGCGGCGACGAACCGTCCGGATGTGCTCGACCCCGCGCTGCTACGCCCCGGTCGTTTCGATCGGACTGTTGTAGTCCCGCTCCCGGATATTCGAGGGCGTGAGGGCGTCCTGAAGGTACACACGAAGAAAGTGCCGCTCGACGAGGATGTTTCGCTCGAAACGCTCGCCCGCGGGACGCCCGGATTCTCGGGAGCGGATCTTGCGAATCTGGTCAACGAAGCAGCGCTCTATGCAGCGCTTATCGACGCCGAAAAAGTCGCGATGAGGCACTTCGAATACGCGAAAGACAAAGTGCTGATGGGCAGTGAACGCCGGTCGATGGTTCTTTCCGATCACGAGAAGCGGATTAGCGCCTATCACGAAGCCGGACATGCGCTGATCGCGAAACTCATTCCGGCGGATCCGGTACACAAAGTGACGATCGTACCTCGAGGGGTGGCGTTGGGGCTGATGCAGCAACTGCCTGAGGATGAGCGCCATACCTATACGAAGGAGTATTGGGAGAATCGTATCTGTATCGCGTTTGGCGGTCGCGCGGCGGAAGAGGTAGTTTTCAATGAGATTACCACGGGGGCCAGCTCCGATATCGTGGCGGCGACCAACATTGCCCGGAAAATGGTCTGCGAATGGGGAATGAGTGAACGTCTTGGGCCGCTTGCTTATGGTCGTCAAGACGACTCGGTGTTTCTCGGTCGCGAACTCGGTCATCAGCGGGACTACTCCGAGAGTACAGCGGATCAAATCGACGACGAAGTACGCCGAATTGTCGAGGAGCAACTGAACCGTGCGCGTGACTTGCTGGTCAGCCAACGTGATACACTTGACGAGTTGGCCAAGGCATTGCTCCGCGATGAGACGCTCGATGCAAAGCAGGTCGATGAGATCATTCGCGGCTTTTCGCCGGATGCCGACCCGGATTCATCGAAGCAAGTAAAGGCAGCATGAGATGGCATTTTGGACAGATGTCGATTGGTGGCCGCTGATAACGGGTGCCCTGGACGTTGTCCTCGTCTATGCCCTGATCTATCGCTTGCTGTTGTTGGTGCGCGGGACCCGAGCCGAGCGCATGTTGCTCGGTCTCGGTATCGTGGTGCTGGTCTACATGGCCTCCCGCGCGCTCAATCTGGCAACGCTCAACTGGATCTTAGGCAACTTCCTCGGTTCGGTTATTCTGGTCATCGTGGTCTTGTTCCAGGATGACTTTCGCCGAGCTTTGACAAAAGTCGGATTGATTCCCGGATTCGGCGGTGATGCGCCGAAAGCTCTGGAAAACTCGATAAAAGAAATTTCACATGCGGCGAGCGCTCTTGCCCAACGTCGGATTGGAGCGCTGATGGTGCTTGGCCGGGACGTCGGCCTCGAAGACTATACCGAACATGCAGTAAAGATTGATGCCGCAGTGTCCCACCAGCTACTGGTGAGTATCTTTTTGCCGACCTCTCCGCTTCATGACGGGGCTACCATCATTGAGGGAGATCGCATCGTTGCTGCCGGGGCGGTACTGCCGTTGACCTTCAATCCCGGCGTCAGTCAGGCGTTCGGTACCAGGCATCGTGCTGCGATTGGGCTCTCTGAGCGAACGGATGCGGTCATCGTGGTGGTTTCTGAGGAGACCGGCACAATTTCCGTGATTCGTGAGGGGAGGATTACTCGAGATCTTAACGAGAAAACCCTCTACAACGCGCTTCATCGCCTGACGATCTTTCGTCAACAGCGGAGAAAAGGCGGCCGCAAAGGATCGGAAGCACCAAAGGTTGCTGACGCCGGGGCGGAAAAGGCCGAAGCGCCGGAAGGGGAGACTCCGCTCGCAGTCACTACGGGTGCCGCAGCGGCAGATGAGCCAAACGGTGGGGACTCCGGCGATTCTCGGGCATAGCGCAGCGTGGCAAGAACAAAAGCAAAAGGGGGCAGGAATCTCGGACTGAAGCTTGTGTCGCTTCTATTGGCGCTGCTGCTTGAAATCTATTTCTACAGCCCGGACAACTCGGTGACAGCAAAGGTGAACGCGCTCATCGATATTCGCAACATTCCCACTGACATGATGGTAGTCGAGCCGATGGGAGCCGAGCGCGGCATTCCGGCGACTATCGAGGTGCGTGGCCCCGGTCCTCTGGTCCAGCAAGTTCGCACCGCGCCAAATAGAATTCCCGTGTTGTTTCCCTCCGGCGAACCTAGAGAATTCACTGCGGTGGTAGATCCTTCGCAGCTTCAACTTCCGTCCGGTGTCGAGGTGTTGAGTGTCGAGCCGACCAACGTCGAGATTCGCAGTGAGCGGGTGGCGCGCAAGGAGCTTTTGATCGTGGTCGAGCGAACTGGGGAACCCGCAAAGGGTTACAAGGTTGCGGAGCTGAACGTGTTTCCCGATACCGTTCTGGCTCGCGGTCCGGTGAGCCAGATCGAAGAGTTGCGGGCAGTCGAGACCAAGCCGATGGACATCTCCGATATGAGCAAGTCCGCTCGGCGCGCAGCCTCGCTGAAGAGCTATGGTCCCCAAATCACGCTCGACGTCACCATGGTGAACGTCGATGTAAAAATCGTTCCCGTCGAGTCCGAGCTGACGGTGTCTGACGTCATGATAAAGGTGCTTATGCCGGAGGAGCTGCTCGGGGAGAGCGATATCGCGCAGGCATCTGCGACAGTACAGGGTCCTGCGTTGGTCCTCGAACGACTGGAACAAACAGGCATTGTGCTAATCGCCGATGCGCGACAACTCGAGGAAGGTGAGCATGAGGTGCGGCTCACGGCAGATCTCCCGGAGGGGGTAAAGCTTGTGGCGACGTCGCCCGGAAAAGTTACAGTGAGAATGAGGAGTAAACATGGGTAAGCTGTTTGGCACAGATGGAATACGCGGGGTCGCGAATGTGCCGCCAATGGATTCGGAGACGGTACTGCGACTGGGAAGAGCCGTCGCGCATGTGTTTCGTCGACGTAAGGGACGTCATCGACTGTTGATTGGTAAAGATACGCGCCTTTCCGGCTACATGCTCGAGACGGCGCTCGAAACCGGCATCGCCTCCATGGGCGTCGACGTCATTTTGCTCGGGCCGCTACCGACGCCCGGTGTCGCTTTTATGACCAGGAGCATGCGAGCGGATGCGGGAGTAATGATCTCTGCGTCTCACAATCCGTATGAAGACAACGGGCTGAAGTTTTTCGGTGCGGATGGGTTCAAGCTCGACGATGAGACCGAAAACGAGGTGGAGCGATTGATGGAGCCCGGTCATCTTGATGAGCTTCGCGCGACACCAGACCTGATTGGTAAAATGGTCCGTATCGACGACGCCGTCGGTCGTTACACAGTGTACCTCAAGAGCTGCATTGAACGAGAAACCACGCTTGACGGTTTGAAGCTTGTGGTCGACACGGCAAACGGGGCTGCTTACAAAGTCGCTCCGCTCGTGTTTTCCGAGCTCGGGGCAAAACTTATCACCGTGGGCGATAGGCCGGACGGCACCAATATCAATGCCAACTGCGGCAGCCTCTATCCGGAGCATATCTCACGTCTGGTCAAGGAACACGGTGCCCACGCAGGCATTGCATTTGATGGTGACGCCGACCGGGTCATTTTCTGTGACGAACAGGGAAAGATTCTCGACGGCGATACCATTCTCGCGATGTGTGCGTTTGACGCGCAGGAGCGTGGATTGCTGGCCGGTAATGCTATCGTCGGCACTGTCATGAGCAACCTCGGCTTCGAGAAGGCGCTCGCGGCGAAAGGGCTTGGACTCGTGCGAGCTGCCGTAGGCGACCGGTATGTACTTGCTGAAATGCAGAAAGCCGGACTGAATATCGGGGGAGAACAGTCAGGCCACCTGATCTTTCTTGATCATAACACCACCGGTGACGGGATACTGACCGCATTGATGGTGCTCTCCATTATGATGCGGCGCGGAAAGCCTCTCTCCGAGCTTGCCAATTTGTTCGAGCCGTTCCCGCAAGTTCTGCTGAACGTACCGGTGCGTGAGCGGGTGCCTTTCGAGCAGTTACCGAAAGTGCAACAGGCGCTAGCCGGTGCGGAGGCGAAGCTCGATACCAACGGACGAATACTGCTGCGCTACTCGGGGACCGAGGTGAAGGCGCGAGTCATGGTCGAATGTTCAGAGCAGACGCTCTGCGACAGTCTCGCCGCCGAGCTGGCAGATGTTATCGCCAAGGAAATTGGCGTCAGCCGGTGAAGCTACTCACTTCAAAAGAAATGGCGGCTGCAGATCGAGCGACGTTCGAGCGCATCGGTGTGCCGTCCCGAGCAGTGATGGAGTCCGCCGGACGGGAGGTCGTCGCAGTAATTTTTGAACACTTCAACGACTTACTCCCTCTTGGGGTCGGGGTTTTATGTGGAGGCGGGAACAACGGCGGGGACGGGTATGTCATCGCGCGGGTACTCTCCGGCCTCGGTGTACCGGTCATCGTCGCTTCCATCAAGCCGCTTGATCAGCTCTCCGGAGACGCTGCGGCAAACGCTCTCGCCTTTCAGCGGCTGGGCGGAACCATCGAGGTGCTCAACGAAGACGGCTGGCATGAAGGCGAATTTTTTACGCAGCTCGATACCCTCGGGCTGGTGATTGACGCACTCTACGGAACGGGTTTGCGCGGTTCGCTTCGTGGCCTAGGCGCCGAACTTGTTTCCGCGGTGAACCTCGTGCCTGTTCCGGTCGTCGCGGTCGATATCGCCAGTGGCGTCGAGGCCGATAGCGGACGTGTCGAAGGACCGGCGCTCGAAGTAGAGCTGACCGTGGCCCTGCAAGCGCCGAAGATCGGTCACGTCGTTTATCCTGGAGCAAGCTACGCCGGCACGGTCGTGTGTGTAGACATCGGGGTTCCTGACAGCCTGCCGGAGATAGCCGATGTGCGTCGGGAGCTGCTCACCGAAGCTTCTATCGCTCGGCTGGTGCAGGCAAAGCTTTGCGAAACCGCAGAGACGCACAAGGGTACGCGCGGTCATCTGCTCGTTCTCGGCGGTAGCCTTGGCCACTGTGGGGCTGCAAAGATGTCTGCTTGTGCAGCGTTGGTCTGTG
>JAGRAW010000321.1 GCA_020434415.1 Bdellovibrionales bacterium | reverse complement strand
AAGCTGTCTCCAACAACACCGCTGCCGGCGCCGATGCAATTCGAGCCGATGTCGAAAAGCGCATGCGATTCCTCAAGGACGTACTGACTCCTGAGCACTACAATCAAGCACTGGAAAGCGCGGTTCGCCAAGAATTGAAGAAGCGCGGCTAGATTCTTCCGTCTGGTACAGAACCTGCTTTGTCCTCTCGAAGAGTAAATCTTCGCCCGAGGCAAGCAGATGACATCGGTGTTTTGCAGCAACTATAATCAGCTCCTGGAACGCATCCAGGCATCCGCCTCTGAACGTCCTGCTCGCCAACAAGCCCCTTCATCTTCGTCTCCTGAATTCTCGCAGATTCTCGCAGATCTGGAGCAGGTAACGGAAAATAACAGTGTAACCAATGAATTATCGGAGCCCGTCGCCCCGCCCCCGCCCTTGACCAACCTCGACTCGGAAGAAGAAGGTCAGAGCCGGGCTCGGCTTGCTGATGCCCCGCCGACGTTCTCTCTAGTTGCGCCTCCTCCGGCGATTGATGAAATCGGTGTCAAAGGCGACCTGCCCAGCGTCAAGGAACCGCCACCAGGAGGACCTCCTCAGCCGGTCTTGCCAGCACCGGGTACGGCGCCGTCCGTTCCAGTCGTCATAGGTGTGAAGCGGATGGAGCCGACAGTGCCTTCTGTGGGATCGGTTCCGCGGGTTGACGGCACCATCCATGAGATCGTGGTCACGGCCGGAAAATACCACGGGATCGATCCGGCATTGGGTCTGGCCGTCGCTCAGGCCGAGTCTTCCTTTATTCCCGATGCTGTCAGTCGGGATGGACATTTCTCGAAAGGCATTTTTCAGCTTCTCGATTCGACGGCGCACGAGATGATGGAATTCTCGGGTGTCGAGGAGCCGTATGAACCTTTCGATCCGGCGATGAACACCTATCTTGGCATGGGGTATCTCCGACGCCTGATGGATATGTTCAGCCAGCCTACACAATTGAGTCTGCGGACCACCACCGTTGCGGCGAAATCTGCCGAGGATTTGGAAAAACTTGCCGTCGCGGCATTTAATGCCGGACAGGGAAGCGTGGCTAGAGCACAGGCTCGCGCGCAAGCAAACGGACGAGATCCATCCGAATACGCTGCCGTAGAACCGCATTTACCTGCGAGTACACGCGAATACGTGCGAAGAGTCAGTGAACATCGACAGCGATTTGCGAATGCAGCTGCGTCGACAGCAATAGTCTAAAAGCGCGCGGCGGAACTTGGCACGACATCTGCTAGTGCATAGTGAGCTACTGAAGATCGGATTTGTCGTGTCGATGTCGTGCAGTTGAACCGAACGAAGTGTTTCGCAGTAGTGCAGTGCTTGGCATCCCGCTCACGGGTGGTTGCGGGAGGACCTGTCAGTTGTAGCAGTTCAAATAGCAGTTGGAACGGTAACGTAAGTACCGTCTCAAAGGAAGTTCGGCGCCATGCCGTGCCCGGTGATCTTCGCCCGAGTAGGACGGACGATGGAACGCAGGCTACGGAGTAGTGCAAAGCGGATCGTGGTCGAAGCAGCAAGGAACGGACGAGCTGATCTCACGATACGCGGTGTCGAGCAGAACCCAAAGGAGTCGGTGGATTAAGGTTGTCACGGAGGGTGCATTGCGATGGGCATCAATATACGAACGAACGTTGAGTCATTAAGGGCTCAGCGGGACCTCAACTCGACCTCGGATCGGCTGCGCACGGCGTATGCTCGGCTCTCTTCGGGGTTGCGCATCACGAAAGCTGCTGACGACGCCGCTGGATTGGCGATCGCTGAGCAGTTGCGAGCGGATGCACGGATTGCAACGGTTGCGATTCGTAACGCCAATGACGGTATCTCGATTATCGCCATCACTGACGGGGCGATGAACGAAATCACGAACGCGCTAATTCGAATGGCCGAACTGGCTGAGCAATCTGCTAACGGTGTATTCAGTAACGTCCAGCGTTCTGCGCTCCAGTTGGAATTTTCAGCCGTAGGTAGTGAAGTCGAGCGTATCGCGCAGACGACGGTGTTCAACGGCCTTCAGCTGTTGGTCGGCGGTTTAGATGTAACGTTCCAGGTCGGTTTCGATGGCCAATCAAACTCCCAGATTAGCTATTCAGGGGTACAGGCGAATCTGGCGGCGATTGGACTGGCAGCAACCGGATCTCCGAACCTCATTTTCTCGATTACGGGAGCGAATGAGGCTCTTTCGCAGGTTGCGGCACGTTCTGCGCTTGACGCGGTACAGACTGCTATCGATTCGTTGACCCGTAACAGAGGAACCTTGGGTGCTGCGGAGAGTCGCTTGAATATCACGATTCAAAACCTCCAAGTTGCCCGGGAAAACTTCAGTGCCGCAGAAAGCCGGATTCGGGATGTCGATGTCGCTGCGGAAGCCGCAGAGCTGACCAGGCTGAACATTCTACAGCAGGCAGCCACCGCGGTATTGGCCCAAGCGAACCAGCAGCCGCAGCTCGCGCTGAGTCTGCTCCAGTAGGTCGGGCGCTAGAGGGGCGTCGCCCCGCGTGGTTAAAACTTCCGGTGTGGCGCGCATATTTCAACGCGCTGCATGAGCAGTCTTGTGTCGCGGCGAAGGTCGTGGGCCTTCGATTGCGTTCGCCCTGGAGTCGTTGCACTTCGAGGTTTTAGTACGGCTTGTCATTAAGGCAGGCACCCATCTGCCGTGTACGCGACATAGTGTACCCAACACCGCGTGTCGAATGGCGGAGGGGTGAGGGGCAGCCTTGCCAGCCTATGCCGTTAGAAGCAGGAATGACGCTTCTAGCCGGCGCGGGTTCCGCCAGCTAGCCATTGTTCAATCTGCTTACCCTTACCGAACAGAGAATCGTCAACAACCAACCACCCCGAGCCGTTCCAAGCGAGTTTGACGATGATTTGCTCTGCATCGGCGACTTTTGCCTTTTGCAGCGTCACCTCCGCATCTTCGCCCTCAATCTCTACGCTCACGATGTCCAGCCCCAGTAAGGGGTGATCTTGTACCCGCCAGCGGTGCTGTAATTGTTGAATTGCCGAGATATATCCCTGTTTGGTGAGATCGGGTTTCGCGTTCGGTAAGTAATCAGCCCACAACACAAGCGTGTTCAAATTTTTTAGGTTCCCGACGGAAATCTGCCGGAGGTAATTGGCGGCAACGGAAACCACTGTTGCCCGTAGCTCGGGGGAAGGTTGTCTTTTTACGACTGCACTACAGGCGCCGAAGGCGAACAGAAACAATCCGCCGACCGCAACTGATCGGAAATACTTACTCATTAAAAATAACTCCGGCATACCTGCGACCATCCGACGTCAGTCGATGCGTCGCTTATTGAACGCTCGGCTGCTATCATGACACCACCAGTCCTCAGCACAAACCGATATTTACGTCTTCATGCATTGTGCAGAGGGACCGCTGTTCTCGGTGAAGCCGACGGGTTCGACACAACCGCCCGCCCCGCTGATTCCTGACCACAGACAGGTAAGTCCTGACATAGTTCCTCAGTATTGCTATAACTACCGAAGCCGGACGCTGCTGTCCTCGAATCGCGGGGATCTCTCGGCTAACTCGCTGATCCGTTTAAATTCCTGGATTAATGCGATGGGGGAGGCGCAATTGGTTTAATTGCTGTCGTCCCTCCGCGGGTATTCCAGCAATGCGGATGAATAGCCCTTATTTAGTGGATGCCTGCTGCAGGCAGGCAGTTGGAGTAGGTGGCGACAATAACGTTTAATTTCGATCGGAAACCGGAGCCGCTCGTCCTGGGGGGCGAAAGAGATGAAACGCGTGCCGACGGGACGATGGCGCACCTACTGGGCTGGGCGTTCAGCCCGGACCCGCACCCGGTGACTGCTCGTTTGATCCTGGACGGCACCGTTATCGCAGAGCAGTTGTGTCAGACGCCTCGACACGACGTGCACGCAGCCTTCCCTGGATTTTCTCAGAGCCTACTGTCCGGCTTCGAGTGGCTACTGCCTTACGAAGCTTTGGATCGGCTCGCTGCCGGGCGACTGTGGGTCACACTTGCTGCTGAGGAGGTAACTACCCGAGCGTGGACCTGGTCAGGCGGACACGAAGCAGATGATCCGATAACCGCGGTCAAGCAGCTACGGCGGCATCTCGGGGAGCAGGATGTTCAGACAACCCGGTTGATTCGCGCCGGACAGCGTCGGCACTGCGATCCCGCATGTTATTCACTGGAGATTGTCCTCGATGCATCCGGGCTCAAGCACCGGTTGGATCCGCATCTTGCTGCAGTTGCAGAGCTTGTCCGTCGGCAGCCTGTAGCGAGGATCAGCAGACTCACGGTGCTGGCGCGAGAAGACGCAGAGGTCCCATCGCTTGCGGAGCACTTGGAGCGGGCAGAACTGCCGACGCGCGTTGCTGTGCGGTATCTCAGTCGGGGCGTGCAGCTTGATAGCATCGGGTCCGAGGATTCCGCGGTGGACGAGCGCCATTCGATCGTGCTGTTCATCGGGGAAGATGCGGACACCCGCTGTGTCGACCTAAGTGCGCTCATCAAAGACTTCGTCGAAATTCCGCAAGTCACTGTGCTGATGCCTGCGGTGTATGGCGACGAATCACTTCTTCCTCCGTCCGGTGTTCATTTACCTGCGCTTCGTGCGGCCACTCGGGTGCAGGGCGTCGACATGCCGGCGTTATACGCTGCCACTACGCCGTCTCCGCTGTGGGTGACAACGGCTTCATTGCTCCGTGAGCTGTTCTCGGCGCGTGCGGTGACAGACTCCACTCTCGCGGTTGACGACTGGTATCTGCCGAAAGCTGGTGCTCCCCTGTATTATCTCGATCTGCGACAGCCCATGCTAAGCCCGTCGGTTCGCTATCCTCGGCATGAGCGCGAGCAGATGCAGTACGTCATCGACGAGCAGGTGCAAAAGCTCGCGCCCCAAGAACCCTCAACTCGTCCCGTGCTACTGGTAGTTGACGGCGTGGATTTGGCGGAAGCTGGGACCAGACAGATTGAGCAGCTCGCCGACGCGCTCCAGCGGCAGGGGTATCGGGTGGTGCTCACTTCCGAAGGAGTCGAACAACAGAGCTTGCTTGGCCATTGGTCGGTCG